>CAYLWG010000070.1:0-13815 GCA_964387235.1 uncultured Dehalococcoidales bacterium | reverse complement strand
ATCCTCGCCCAGCACAAATCGCGAACCCGGAGACACTTATGAGACAGGCTCCCTGTGGAGGGACCTCGCGGGTTAAGACTTGAGCTGCCGGGCGAGTGCTTCCATCTCCATTTCGGCTGGTGTGCCAGTGCGACACATGTATCTGCTGAGGTCCCTCGGCTCCGCGGACTTCGCTCGGGAAATCGAGTTAATGCGAGTTGCCGGCCAGTAGCCGACCACCGTTCTTTGAGGGCTAGTAGTCATCTCAAAATACGTTGACAGGCGATGCTGTCTGATTGGATTTCCCCCTCAACACTTCGACAAGCTCAGTACATGCCTGACTTCTTTCTCCGGCTCCCCAAGGGGAAGGAATTTCACTTCGCAAACTCGCCGAGGTTATTAATTTCTGTTGCGGGGCGATCGCGGAACGGCGGTGAAAGATTTCGGTGCGCACTCACAAAACGCCTATGCCACGGTTTGCCGTGAACCTGTCTATGGGGTTATATTTACAAGGTTGAACGTTATGAGCAACATGAGCAACTTAATCTTGGCCCACAACTCCGCCGCTACGAACACGCAGGCCTGTACCTGTATGTGTATCTGTACGCCCGCGGGGGCTGTCGGTTTTGCGTGTCGCTGCACTTGTTGACCCTGTCACACAGCAACGAATAGAGAACCGAACCCCTGCCGACGACAGGGTTTTTTTGTTGCCCGTTTTTGCCGGTTACCGCTCTTAGCGGGCCTTACCGCAAGGGCACACCCCGCCTTCAGTAACGAATCAACCATTCCGAAAATATTCAACTATGAAAAACATCTTCAAAATTGCGCTCGCCGGGATTAGAAAAGCCCTGGAATCAGCCCAGGGACTCGCCATTGAGGCCGATTCGCTGTCGGTTGCGGGGCGCGGCAAATAACACACGCCTGTTCCCAGGGCTTGCCCAATACCCTGTTTCGAGTGGCGTTCAGTACGTGACTCCGGTATGCCGCGGGGAGTACCATTTCGCCCCATACACGCGTTGCCAGTTGTAGCGCGGTTATGAGGAGTATCGGTATGCCAGCGTTGACCGCCGAACAGAAAGAGCACTTCGAGGAGTACGGGTTCGTACATATCGAGGACGTTTTCGACCCTGAAGGGGTGATCGACCCTGTTATCGATGAGTACGCGTGTGTGCTCGATTCGCTGGCGAAGAAACTTTTTGAAGAGGGCAAGATCTCATCGACTTACTCAGATCTGCCATTTGGCGATCGCGTTACGAAGGTCTATGTCGAGTCGAACGAATACCACAACCAGTATTTCGATTTCTCGCTCCCACAGACCGGCATTAAGCCCGATACCCCGTTCTGGGCCGGGCCTGCCGTGTTTGGGGCACTTACCGCTCCTGGAGTTCTGGATGCGGCCGAATCGATAGTTGGGCCGGAAGTTTTTTCAAACCCCGTTCAGCATGTGCGTATCAAGCTTCCCGAAGACGTTTCTCCGCGTGACGAAAACGGGATAGTCATAGGTGGTGCTACCCCGTGGCATCAGGATGCCGGGGTTGTGAACCCCGAGGCCGACGAAACGAACATACTGACTGTTTGGTTTCCGCTGATGGACGCGGGTGTAGAAAACGGCTGCCTCACGGTGGTTCCTGGTTCTCACCGCGGGGAACTACTGACTCACTGCCCCGGCTACAAGGATCGTCCCGGTCTTCAAATTCCCGAGCACCTGTTCGATTTTGGCGATGCTATGCCCATACCGGTGAAAAAGGGCGGTGCCCTGCTTCTGACAAAAAAGACTGTCCACGCTTCTTTGCCGAACGTGAGTGACCGTATCCGTTGGAGTTTCGACCTGCGCTACCAGCCGACGGGCCAGGCGACCGGCCGGACTGCTTTCCCCGGTTTCGTTGCCCGAAGCGCGGCGAATCCTGAGGCTGAATTGCACGACGCCGACATCTGGTACGAAATGTGGAAAGACACTCGGGACAGTCTGGCGATTGGCGAACAGCCCTCTTTCAACCGCTGGGACTCCGAAGACCCATCCTGCGCGTGATAGCCAATTCCGCAGAACTCGACACTTTACGTGAGGCCGGGAAGATTGCTTCGGACGCCCGTAACTGGGCAGCCGAAACTATCCGCCCCGGTTCGCTTTTGCGCGACCTGCAAGAGGGCATGGAGACACTGATCCGAGAGGCGGGTGCTATGCCGTCGTTTCCGGCTCAGACAAGCCGCAACCACGTTGCCGCCCACTCATGCTCGTCGCCGTCTGATATGACCCGGTTCGAGGAGAACGATCTCGTAAAGATAGATGTTGGGGCGCATATCGACGGGTTGGTTGTAGATACGGGTGTATCAGCCGATCTCTCGACCGATGGGCGCTGGTCGTTAGTGATCGGGGCTGCTTCAGATGCCCTCGATGCGGCAATCGCGATGTGCGCACCGGGAGTGGAAGTTGACGATATCGGCGAGCGGGTCGACGAGGTCATTTCGGCGGCGGGTTTTCTTCCGATATTCAACCTCACAGGACACGGGCTTGGGAGGTGGACGTTGCACGATAAGCCACAGATTCCAAATGCCCGGATGGGCTCGAAAGGGACGCTGGAGGCCGGGATGGTGTTTGCTATCGAGCCGTTTGCTACATCGGGAGAAGGGTTCGTGGTTGATGCAGGGGTTGCAGAGGTTTTTCTGCTGGCAGGCAGGCTGAAACGGTCGAATAAGATCGACCCGGAGGCTCTTGAGGCGATCAGGTCGTGGAACGGGTTGCCGTTTGCCCGGCGGTACTTTACGCACCTGCCGAAAAAGCCGTTCGAGCGGACGCTTAAAGAGTTGATAAAACAGGGTGTGGCGAGAGAGTACCCGCCCCTGGTCGAGGCGAGTGGCGCACATGTCGGCTGGAAAGAGCATTCGATTTATCTTGGCCCGGACGGGCCAGAGGTACTTACGGCGTAGTAGTGGCTGCAACAGAAACCGCCGGGTCGTCGTCTTTTCGCGCACATGTCCTGCCCCCTTTCCCGCCCTCTATTGCAGTTGCTATCGGTCGGTCTGGTGAGACAGCCCAGGCTCTAGAAAACTCTGGGCGATGAACACGGTCGGAACTCTCGGATTCCGCAAAGCTCGCGAAACGCAGGCTGCCCCGGCAGCTAATATGCCGGGGCAAGCGGAATAGTCGGTGCTAGCAGGAGACAGAGCGGTGAGCAGCGAACATGGTGGAGGCCCGGCGTTGAGCCACCACCAACACATGGGCGGCGACGCTCGGGCACTGAAGATCACGAGTTGGCTTACCGGCATTTACTTCTTGGTCGAACTGGGAATCGGCATCTGGACGGGATCGGTGGCGGTCCTTTCGGATTCGTTCCACACTTTTTCTGCCGTCGGGGGCATTGTCCTCGCCATTGTCGCGAGTCGGATTGCCGCACGGTCTGCCGATAAAAGCAGTAGCTTCGGCATGAAGCGTGCCGAGATTATCGGCCCGGCATCACGCCTCCTACAAATTCCGATTTACTCCCTCGGTGTCGAGCCTGTGTTCGAGGCGTTCGGCAATGTTTTGCAGCTGAACCATTTTCTCTTCGATGGCTGCGGTGTCGCTCCCTTTCACCAGGTAGGTAGTCAGGTACGCGGTGATGACCGAATACATGCCAATGCCAATGATCATCATTAATACGCCCAGTATTCGGCCCACGGGAGTCACCGGGTATTCATCGCCGTAACCAACAGTCGTAGCCGTTGCAGCCGCCCACCAGAACGAATCACCGAGTGAATTGATTGGACCCACGCCACCAGATTCAATCTTTGAAATGATGATGGCGAGAACGACCCCGGCTGAAATCGATATCGCCAGAGCGGGCCTGAACCCTCGTTGCCTGAACAGTACGCCCGTGCCATGGAGGACGCGGGCCGCAAACACCGCTGCGCGAATGACCCGCAGAAATTGCAGGGGCCGCAGGAACGGTAAAATAACGATGAGGATGTCTATCCAGTGAGTCGCCAGATATCTCGCACGTTTCTTTGACCTGTAGACGCCCCAGCCGAGATTCAGTGCGAACGCGCTCCAGATAAAAGCATCGGCAGCAAAGAAGTATTTATCGGTCTGGCTGGACGTATCTCCGAGCCACGGGATCAAAAGCAAGGGTATCGTTGCAAGGGCAAGCACGGTGAGCGCTGGTTCCTTGTATTTCACGATTCGACTTATCTGGGCCATGATTCCTCCGAGCTGTGGTTACTGTGCGTAGCAAAGTTTATGGGCTTAACCTTGATAGTCGGTAATTTCAACAAATCCCACAAACCCCACAAACCAAGGAATCGAGTCGGGAAACACGCGTGACTAATTCAGACGAGCAAGGATCCCGACCGGGCGGCAAACCCGCCGAAGAGCCGGAAGATGCCTCCGCTCCCAAAGCCGACACCGGCACCGACGCAGAAACAGATTCGGAAACTGCTTCAGAATCCAAACCTGAACCAGATCAGAGCGATCAGCGCCCGTCCATTAAAGTCAGGCCGGCCAGAAAACCCAGAACAGACCCGATACCGTATTCGGCGACCAGGTCGTTTGCGCCTCTCTCGGACATCCCGATCCGCTCGGAGGCTACTTTCGTACCGCAGGAGCCGAAGCTGTATCTTCCGCCTGTGACTGACGATGATGATGCTGATGCTGACGGTGGCTTCAAGGCTGTTCCTGCCGATACCTGGCGATTGTTCGTGGCTATCGAACTTCCTCGGGCGTTGAAGCGCGAATTTATTGATTTGGCCCGAAGCTTTAGGCCCCGTGAACATGAGCGTGTGCGGTGGATCGAGCAGGACGCAATGCACCTGACTTTGAAGTTTCTTGGCGATACGCCGACAGGCAAGGTGTCGGATATCAAAACTACGCTGGAACGTGCAGCTTCATCGACCGGGAAATTCTCGATAAAAATCGGCAGGACGGGGTGTTTTCCGTCGTTCCGTGACCCCCGCATTTGCTGGATTGGCCTGATCGGGGAGCTTCGTAGGCTTGAGCAGTTGCAGGGGCGGGTCGAGGGTGGACTTGTGGCGCTGGGATTCGACCCCGAGGAACGGAAGTTCAAGCCACATGTAACGATTGGGCGCACTCGCCCCGGCATTCGAGGTCGCTTTGCTGAGGATATCGGCGTTTCGTGGCGTCACGCGCCGCTGCATTCAACCGGTACGTCTCTTCCGGTTTCGGCGATTGCGCTGTACCGAAGTTATCTCGGCGAAAAGGACGAGGCACTGTACGAGCAACTGGGCAACTGGGAGTTGGGCTAGTACACTCCGCCCATCGCCTTCTGGCAAGTGAGAATCAATCAAGGGAAGCCCGTTCTGTTGCAGGCATGAAATTACCAAGGCTATTGAAACGGGTTTATACCCGGCTGCGATGGAGAGGCCACCATCCCTCCATCCGCCAGATATCGATAGATAAATCATCCGATCTTCCCCGCGCCAAAAATTGTTCGATCGTCCTGGAACCGCAAGCGACAATGGTGGTACGCAGCCACGTACAGCTGACCAGGCGCAGTGTTTGGAGCCGGGGGAACCAGCCCACCTCAATAAGTCTGCGTCACACAGCTTCGCTCGACCTGGGTGATCGTGTGTCTCTTTATGCTGGTGTGGTGATATTCGGATGGGGGACCGGTGAAATTCGAATCGGGGAGGGGACGTATTTGAACCCTGGAACCACAGTTGTTGCAGGTGCCGATATCACGATCGGCAGTGGTTGTGCAATCGGATGGGACGTTCAAATTTTTTCCGACGATATTCATTTTGCCTATGGGCCAAAAATGTCGGGATCGAGTCGATCCCCTGTCACGATCGGAGACAACGTCTGGATAGGGGCGAAATCGACAATCTTAAAAGGTACCGAGATTGGTCGCGATTCGGTTGTTGCCGCCGGGAGTGTGGTCGTTGGTGGTCTGTACCCTCCAAATACGTTGATTGCGGGCAACCCTGCGAGGGTCATTAGAGAAGGAGTCAATTGGCGGGATCTGACTCGTGAAGAAAAAATCTCGAAGTTCGGTGCTCTCGATCTAACTGCCGAATCGGATGAATCCAGCATCCACTACTTCGAATCAACGACAGAATAAATCACACTTTTCCGATTCCACCAGAAACATGTACGGCGGCGCGGTTGCTCTCGGCCCTGCTGAAGCGGGTCGGATCGTGCGGCCCGTCGGCTTGATGCTGCACCGCTTTCCGGCTCCGGGGGGGGGGGCAACATAAAGGTGGCCGGACAACCAATTTCGGAATTAAACAACAAACATTGACGCATTAGCGTAAACAGTTGTGGATGGTCACTAATATCTAGCTATTGTTGCGTATTCTGCCGTGACGCTGGCTTCCGAGGCATGTTGACTGCTGGGGGAATCCGGGGTCGGCCGGTGGCATGAGTGCGATGATGCAGCCCAACGAGTAACATTGTGTGGTTACAGGTTATGACGGAGATACGGCTGTGTCCGTCCACCCCTTTTAGCGAGCCCGGTATGGTGAGAGCGGGCATGGGGCAGGATTCAGTCATCGCTCCCGAGCCGTTCACTGAACGTCGAGTACTGCTCGGCCATTAGGCTGAACCGTTTTTGCCGAACGTTACATTGGCCCTGGCCCGATTCACATCTGGCCGACTGAGTGTCCTGTTTAATGCCGGTTGCTATTGCACCAACTACTATCGCATCTACTGCCATCGCACACGGTGTTTTCGGGAAACCAGGGTGGTACCGCGGTATCGTTTTATTTGCGTAAAACGCCCGTCCCTGACCATATGGGACGGGCTTTATTTTTTAACCTGCGATAAATAAACCGGCCCGGCGTGATTCATATTCGTGCTTGCAGGTGATAAAACTGCTGCCAGTGCCATACAACGCTGACAGCACGTGACAGGAAATATTAATGGCCGACAGCCGCTTCGATCAGGTAGACCCTAAAGTCGATTTTGTTGCCAACGAGGAGAAAATCCTCAAGTGGTGGGACGACAACGACATCCCGCGGCGCTACCGGGAACTGAACGTCGGCAACCCGAAGAAGTTCTCGTTCATCGACGGGCCGATCACCGCGAATAACCCGATGGGTGTTCACCATGCCTGGGGCCGCACCTACAAGGATCTGTTCATTCGGTTCCGCAACATGCAGGGCTACTGGCAGCGGTTCCAGAACGGCTTCGATGGGCAGGGGCTGTGGATAGAAGTAGAGGTCGAAAAAGAAAAAGGCTTCAAGTCGAAGCGCGACATCGAAAAGTACGGAATCGGCAAGTTCGTCGAAGATTGCAAAGCCCGTGTCGATCACTTTGCAGATCGTATCTCTGAACAGTCGAAACGACTCGGCTACTTCATGGACTGGGACAATTCGTACCACACGAAATCCGACGATAATAACTACACGATCTGGCATTTCCTGAAGACCTGTGCCGATAACGACTGGATCTACAAAGGCCGCGATGTTATGCCGTGGTGCCCCCGCTGCGGAACCGGGCTTTCTCAGCACGAAATCGTGACCGAGGGTTATCAGGACATCACCCACGATAGTCCGTTCCTGAAATTCCCGCTGATCGACGAAGGCCACGAGGGCGAATCGCTGCTCATCTGGACCACTACGCCGTGGACTCTCGCAGCCAACGTTGCGGCGGCGGTAAATCCAGAAAACGACTATGTGAAGGTTCAAGATCAGGGAGCGATTATCTATTTCAGCAAGTCACTTCTGGAGAGTTTGAAGAACGACGGCGTGCTGACCGACGAGGCCAAAATACTGGCTGAATTAAAGGGTTCGGAACTGGTTGGCCTGCGGTACAGAGGCCCGTTCGACGAACTCGAAGCGCAGTCGGATGCTCGTGAACAGCACCGGGTGCTGGCGTGGGACGAGGTTGGCGAGGACGAAGGTACGGGTATCGTCCATACCGCACCGGGAGCAGGTGCCGAGGACTTCAAGCTGGGCAAGGAACACGGCCTGACGCCGATAGCGCCTCTCGACCAGAGCGGTGTGTATCTCGAAGGTTTTGGCGAATTTACGGGCAAAGCAGCGGCTGATGTGAATGACATCGTTTTCGCATCGCTCAAAGAAAAGGGCCTGCTGGTAAAAGTTGTCCCATATACCCACCGCTACCCGGTCTGCTGGCGGTGCGGGACAGAACTCGTGTTCCGGCTGGTCGATGAGTGGTTTATCGCTATGGATGAGATTCGGCCCAAAATGGTGCGCGCCACAAACGAGATGCAGTGGTTTCCCGAGTTCGGAAAGGCACGCGAGCTCGATTGGCTCAAGAACATGCAGGACTGGATGATCTCGAAGAAGCGTTACTACGGCCTTGCCTTGCCGATTTATTCATGTGATTGCGGCCATTTCGACGTACTCGGTTCTCTTGACGAACTTCGGGAACGGGCGGTTGAAGGCTGGCCAGAGTTCGAGGCAAGCGGGATGTCGCCGCACCGCCCGTGGATCGACGAGGTGAAGATCGCCTGCTCGGAGTGCGGCGAAATTGTCGAACGAATCGGCGATGTTGGGAACGCCTGGCTCGATGCGGGGATCGCTTCGTTCTCGACAATCGGATACAGAACCGATCACGACTACTGGAAAGAGTGGTTCCCGGCCGACTGGATTTCCGAGAGTTTTCCGGGCCAGTTTCGCAACTGGTTCTATTCGATGATCGTGATGGCCGCGGTGCTTGAAGATTCGATTCCTGCGAGGCAGGTGTTTTCTTACGCCTTGATGCGTGATGAGAACGGTGAGGAGATGCACAAGTCGAAGGGCAACGCCATCTGGTTCGAGGAGGCTGCCGACAAGATGGGCGTCGACGTGATGCGCTGGACATTCAGCCGCCACAACCCGGCGTCAAACCTGAACTTCGGGTACAAGTCGGGTGACGAGGTGCGCCGGCATTTCCTGATTCCGCTCTGGAACATTTATTCGTTTTTCACTACCTACGCGAATCTTGACGGCTGGACCCCTGCCGATTGTTCGATTCCGCTGGCGTACGGGTTTACCCCCGAAGGCGAGCAGAACGCTTATGAATCGTGGACGATGCCGCCGGAATCTGAGGGTTTTTCTGAACTCGACCGCTGGATTCTTTCTGAACTGAACCAGTTGATCGGGCGAGTGACCGGCAACCTTGAAAGCTGGCAACCTGCCCACGCTGCGCTATCGGTTGAGCAGTTCGTTCAGGACCTTTCGAACTGGTACGTCAGGCGGTCTCGCAGGCGCTTCTGGAAGACAGAGGGCGATAAGGACAAGAACGCTGCCTATTCGACGCTGTATACGTGCCTGACGACTCTCACCCGCCTGCTGGCACCGTACACGCCGTTCGTGGCTGACGTCATGTACAGGAATCTTGTTGCCGAACGGGATGACGATGCGCCGGATTCTGTTCACCTGACTTCGTGGCCCAAACCGAACGATTCGCTCATCGATCAGGATGCCATGAACCGCACGCGGCTGGCAATTCGGCTTGCTTCGCTGGGCCGTTCGGCGCGGGCGCAGTCTCGCCTGAAAGTACGGCAGCCGCTCGCCGAGTTCGTGGTCGAGGTTCGTCACGATTGGGAACGCCGGGCGTTGCCAGATATCGCATCGATCTTGAAAGAAGAACTTAACGTAAAGAGCGTTCGCGACGCTGCCGATATGGGTGGGCTGCTCGGATTCGAGATTAAGCCGAACCTGCGTTTGCTTGGGCCTAAGTACGGCAAGCAGATCGGCGAGATACGGGCTGCTATTGCAGTGGCTGATGCCGACGAGATTGCCCGTGCTTCGGAGGCTGGCGAAACGATTTCGATTGAAGGTTTTACGCTGGAGTCAGACGAGGTTCTGGTTGAACGCGTGGCTCTTGCTAACTACGCGGTGGCGACCGATGCCGGATACGCGGGTGCGGTTTTGACCGTGGTTTCAGACGAACTGAAAGCGGAGGGGACTGCGCGGGAAGTTGTGCGCGTAATCCAGAACCTGCGCAAGTCGTCGGGACTCGAGATTTCCGACCGCATCAGGCTATGGATTACGTGCTCCGTTGAGGACGTAACGGCGTCGCTCGAAACGCACTCGGACTACATCGCCGAGGAAACTCTTGCCGAAAGCATCGAGATAGTCGCGCAATTCTCAGGTAGACCCGAAGGCAGACCCGATTCAGCCGCGACTGAAACTCTCAGCCTCGATGACGGTTATGAGGTGGTGGTTACGCTCGATAAGGCGTAGGTGTTGCACGCGAGCGCGAGAGCCGCTGGGACAGCGCTTCCTGCGGGTTTACCGGGCGGGCGGGCTTAGAGACTATCCCAAAACTCCCTCTCCGCGAGGAGAGGGTTGGGGTGAGGGGGAAGCTGTTCTGTAGAGAATACCGTTCGAGAGCCTCTACACCGCGGTCGAAAACATTCCCCTCAATCAACTTCTTTCTCTGGCTCCCCCGGAGAAGGAATATCGCTTCGCCTATTAATGCGTTTTGGGATAGTTTCTTAGTCACGGAGGATTTTTGCCCATAAGGAGCGGCGCGACCCTGCACCGGGTCCCTCGGCTCCGATGACTCTGCTCGGGACGCGTTAGCTCTGGATACGGTGATACCGCGGTTCTTGGTGCGCTATTCCCAGCGGAACATCTTGGTTGCGATTACGAATGCGATAGCTATCCATACTGTTAGCCCGATCAGTTCAGTGCCAAGTGTTGTTATCGCCGCGCCTTCCACTGTTATCGCACGCATGCCGTTTGCAAGGTAGGTAAGCGGCAGGAATTGCGACCATTTTGCCACCCAATCTGGCAGTATCGACAGCGGGAAAAACACGCCCGACAAGAACATCATCGGCATCGAAATTATGTTGGCTATTGGCGCTGCAGTCTCTTCGTTTTTAGCCCATCCTGAAACTGCAAGACCAATTGCGATGAACAGCGCGCCGCCAAGCAACGCCATTATCGCCAGGTCGAACCAGGCCCCAATTCTCCCTCCACCAACGCTTACGCCCAGTACCAGCGAGCCGACGATTACCAGCACGTAGGTTTGTAGTACGACAACGATGGCCCTTGTCGTGAGCTGCCCGGCGAGGAAATGCGAAGCACCGATGGGAGTCGCCTTGAGTCGGCGCAGCACACCCTGCGACTTGAACCGAACCAGCGTGAAGACAACAGTGAAAAGCCCCGTTTGCATGATCGCCATCGCCGCTACGCCGGGAATTAACCACCCTTTGAAACCCTGCCCCTGTCCTTCGATGAGTGATTCGGAGATACCGATCGAATTTTCGACCCTGTATTCGTCTGGAACATTTGCGATTTCTTTGAACAACGCGTCGGTAACCTGAGCCAGCACGGTCGAAATCACCGCTTGTTCCTGCATATAGCGTTCGTCGTAAGTGACTTGAAGTTCGGTGAATTCTCCAACGTCGCCAAAGTTCTCTGGAATCAGGATAATCGCGTGTGTCCCGCCGAAATTAAGCTGATCCAGCACTTCATCACGGGTGCCAGTAGAAACATTTAGCACCTGCTGATCGACAGTGCCCCGTAACGCCTCGATCAGGTCGCGTGATGCGTCGTTTTCTGCTGCGTCGTAGATGCCGATATTGGGCGGATTGAACCTGTCGAAATTCATAATCCCGAATATCAGCATGATGAGCATCGGGAAGAAAAGCGCCCAGAAAAGGGCCTGCCGGTTGCGGAAGTACATTTTGAGCGAGGCGACAGTGAGGGCTATGTACAACTTCATTGTGGTTCTTCCAGGGTCGATACGCCGTGTGCCGTCATTCTCGAAGGTCCCGACCTGTCATGCTCAAAAACACATCATCGAGCGTTGCTTCGCGCACACGTTTTTCGGGCTTGAACCCGCTCGCTAGTAGCTGATCTATCAAGTTATCGGGCGTATCGAGCGCAATGATTTTGCCGTCTTCAACCACAGCAACGCGGTCGCACAGCTCTTCAGCTTCTTCCATGTAATGGGTTGTCAGCATGATCGTGGCACCGTTTGCACTGATTTTTTTTACCAGCGCCCAGACCTGACGACGGGCCTGTGGGTCGAGCCCGGTGGTCGGTTCATCGAGGAACAACACGACCGGGTCGTTAACCAGTGCAACGGCGATAGAGAGTCGTTGTTTCTGGCCGCCCGATAAATGGGCGTACATGCTGTCTTTACGTTTTTCGAGACCGACGCGGGACAGTATCTCGACCGGATCGATTTTTGCCTCGTACAACTTCGCGTACAGATCGACGATTTCGGCAAGTTTCAGATTGTCGAAGGAAGCGTTCTGTTGAAGTTGAACACCGATAATGGCTTTTACTGCCCGGGGATCATCTTTCACGTTAATGCCGTTGATAATCGCCTCGCCCGAATCGGCGTCACGCATTCCTTCGAGTATCTCGATGGTCGTGGTCTTGCCAGCCCCGTTTGGCCCGAGCATCCCAAAGACTTCACCTCGCCGAACTTCGAACGAGATTCCGTCTACGGCATTAATTTCGTCGTACCTCTTCCGAAGATCTTTCGCCACGATCACAGGATCGGCTACTGTGTGGGCTGATGGGTGGGCTGATTTTGCGGGGATGAGAGCGCCTCGCTTTGCTGTCTTTAAACGTTTCGGTTGTACGAACTGCGTAACTGTTCGTCCGAAGATGGGTCCGCGCGGGTTAGAATCTGCGTTCGGCCAACTAAAAGAAGGTCGTTCGAAAGTTTAGTCCACACCAATGCTTATACGAAACAATATCTAAAGAAGAAGTTGCCGTGACTGTTGAATATGTAAATTTTGGCACTGCCGGGGTAAAAGTGTCGCCAATGGCCCTGGGGCTCGGGTTCAGGGGGCAGTTCGACCGGGCCGAGGCCGAGCGGGTCGTTCATTGCGCACTTGATTCCGGGATTAACCTGATCGACTGCGCAAACGTTTACGGTTTCATGGACGACCGCGCCAATACCGGCAGCTCTGAAGAGGTGCTTGGGCGCGCACTCAAGGGCCGACGTGATGACGTGGTTATCACATCGAAAGTACACAGCCCTATCGGCCCCGGGCCCAACGATCAGGGAACGTCTCGTTATCACATCATGCGCGAAGTCGAACGGTCGCTTGGCCGGTTGCAGACCGACCGCATCGATGTGTATATCCTTCACGGTATCGACGAGACCAATTCGTTCGACGAGCAGTTCCGTGCGCTTGAAACCCTTGTTCAGCAGGGGAAAATCCGCTATGTCGGCGTGAGCAATTACCAGGCCTGGCAGGTGTTGCAGGCGCTCCGTGCGCAGGAACGGCTCAACGCACAGCCGCTGATCCTCGTACAGAACCCGTATTCGCTTATGAACCGCACGCAGGAAGACGAGTTGTTTCCGATGGTTCGGGAGACCGGAGTCGGGATCATGGCATACAGTCCGCTGGGTGTTGGGCTGTTGAGCGGAACGTACCGACCCGACGAGGTGCCAGACGATAGCACCCTGTGGGGCTCGAAGCGGCGCGGGCAGATCGCAAGGTACATGCGCGGGCGGGCGGCGAAGGTGATTGCGGAAGTCGATAAGGTGGCGAACGAGGTTGGTGCAACAATGCCGCAGGTGGCGATGGCCTGGGTCATGTCGCACCCGGAAATTACGGTGGCTATTTCAGGGGCCGATACCGTGGACCAGATGGCCGATGTTGCAGGGGCGCTGGAACTTTCTCTGCCGGCCGAGGCGATTACCAGACTCAACGATGTATCGCACGGAATGCGGGCGGTGCTGGACGGTGCGCCGACGGACGTGGAGGACGAGGAATAGGTTGGTAGTTCACATTATTCGATTTCCCGAGCGGAGTCAGCGAAGCCGAGGGATCTCTGGGGATACGTGCATCTAACTGGCAATCCAGCCGAAGTGGAATTGGAAGTACTCGGCTGGCAGGTAGGTCGTAACCCGCGAGGTCCCTCCGCAGGGAGCCTGTCTCATAAGTGTCTCCGGGTTCGCGATTTGTGCTGGGCGAGGAT
>CAYLWG010000069.1:0-13829 GCA_964387235.1 uncultured Dehalococcoidales bacterium | reverse complement strand
CAAACAACGATGCGCAAGACGACCAGCCCGAAATAGTGAAAGAAGCCGACGAGCCGGTTCCAGTTGAAATCGGTGACGAGCAAAACGAATTTACGACAGTGCCGGAATTTGCGGCGAATTCGACCTTAGTCTCTGCCGATGATGATGATGCCTATGACGGCCTGCCTACGATCAACGTGATTAAGATAAACATCAACGATATCCCGTTCAAGGAAAACGTTGATGAAGTTACCCCGGTCGATACGGACGGCCCCGCTTCGACCCAAACCAACGATCCCGGCGAGCTCGATCAGGATGCCATATCGACGTTATTTGCAAGCAGCGATGAAGACGAACGGGCCGCCTGAAAACCACCCGTTGCGAACTCGTTGAATCTCCTTTGCATCTAAAAACTAAACGACAACATTATTACCGCGCAGGCTGTGGGGTCGGCGTGAATGGCATGCCTTACTAGGCGGACCGCCTATCGACACGAATCGTGTGGGCTTCTAAGCTACTCACTAGCGTTACGGGTCGGTGAGACGTCCGAAATTGGCGGTGTGAGGAAACATGAGCGAACTCAAGCAAATTGATGTGTTGATTGCCGGGCAGGGTGCGGCGGCATTTGCGGCTGGCCTGTATTCGTCTCGCTATCAGGTCAACACCCTGATAGTTGGCGAGCAGTTCGGTGGCGAGACCGCCATCGGTGGAATGATCGAAAACTACCCCGGCCAGCCCGATATCGACGGCTTTGACTTGATGATGAAGTTCAAAGAACAGGTCGATAATCTCGAAACGCCAACGACTTCGTCGAACCTGAAATCGGTTACCAGAAATGGCGATGTGTTCAGGGCGGTTCTTGATGACGGAACCGAGATCGACGCCATATCTGTAATCCTGGCTGTTGGTCGCGAGCGCCGGAAGCTTGGCCTTCCTCGGGAAGAGGAATGGATGGGGAAGGGCGTTTCCTACTGCTCGACCTGCGATGCCCCGCTGTACCGTAACAAGGCAGCGGCGGCGGTGGTAGGCGGCGGTAATGCCGCTGTGGAAGGTGCCATTCTTCTGGCAAAGTATGCTGCGACGGTTTACCTGATTTATCGCCGCGACGAACTCACACGCCCTGAACCAATACTGCTAAAGGTTCTCAGACAGACCGAAAACGTCAAAGTGCTGTACAGCACCGAAGTCGTTGAACTGCTTGGCTCTGATGAAGCAGGGCTTACCGGAATTCGCCTGAGCCAGTCATGGGAAGGGCAGGATGATCTGACGATCGACGGGCTGTTTATCGAGGCCGGAGCGGATCCACGCCTTGAAATACCGAATCAGCTCGGTCTCGAAATAAATCCTGAAACCGGCGAGGTTCATGTGGACCGGGGTTTGAACACCTCGGTGGCGGGAATTTATGCTGCGGGCGACCTCACCGATGGCACCGACCTGAAGCAGACCATCACGGCGGCGTCTCAGGGAGCCATAGCTGCGCTCTCTGCCTACCAGCATGTGCTGGAAGTTAAGTCATCATGGCAGGACGCCACGGATGAACCGGTTACTGCCCAGCTCGCATCCAGCGATTAGGGCCGTTACACCTTCCGTTCTCTTGGTCTCTTGGTCTTTTGGTCTTTTGGTCTTTTGGTCTTATGAAGAAAAACCTGGTCGAAATTCTTGTGTGCCCAACGTCGAAAGCCGCGTTGAAGCTCGTAGTGGACCAGGCCGAGGGAGACGAAATCACCGAGGGTGGACTGATATGCCCAACGTGCGATCACACGTTCCCGATCACGCAGGGTGTTCCCAATCTTCTACCGTGGGATGGCTGCGGTGCATCGAAGTGATGCGGCAGCGTAATCAACGGACATAACCAGCATGGTTGTCCCGTTCACCTGATTGCGTATCCACCCACATCTGGGTTTACCCGTTTTACTCGTCCCTGTGAGCTTTTGACCGATAGTCTGGCACAGTGGTTCGTGTGGGCTGTAGTTTGCGGTGAGGTGTTGGAATTGATGAAATCGCCCGAGATTCAAAAATGTCCTGGTTGTGGTGGAGCCCCGTTACGCTTCCGTGAAGACATTGACACGCCGGGGATGCGTTGCGATGGCTGCGGGTTCAGTGCTTCGGGCCGAGATATTATGAGAGCCGACTATCTGGCAAATTTCCGTCCGCTTCCAGATATTCGTTTGGCGGCAAAAAGGATTTCTAACCGTTCAATGCTGGAGTACGCGCTTTCAGGTACCAGTGCCAGGGTTGGCCGGTGATTGACTGGTTATTTGCAGAGTTAAAAAGAAAACGCCCCGTTATGAATCGGGGCGTTTTCGCGTCCTCAACCTCAAGCTTTTGCCCGTAGCTCTGGCCTGTAGTCTTCCTCAACCTCAGGCGCACATGCTTCCTGGTCACTCAGGGCATCTCTGGGTGGACTACAGGCCGAATCTGAATATCTGTTGCCCCACCGTATGGCCTAGATATGCGATCACCGAAGCCTGCGCGGCTTTGCCCGCAAACGTTCCCGCAAGAAATCTCCGCACGTTCAATCGGCCCGCCCCGGCAATGAAACCTGCGTAATCGAAAACTGGATTCGGGGTCGCCGCAATCAGGAAAGAAGCTGTTCCAACGTTTTGTGCAGACCATGAATAGAAATTACTTATCGGTCGTGGCAGGTTGTACTGTGACGCCGCTGCGATTCGAGCCGATCGGGAGCGCCCCCTGCGCCCGAGTATGTAACAGACGGCCATTCCCGCTGTAATGCTGGCCGCCGCTGCTATCACCAGCGTGATGGGGTTCATAATTGCGGCCCCGGCGAACACAAGCGGAAGAACAGGGACGGGAATCACAACCGTGATACTTCCGAGAAATCCCAACAGAATAATCATTGGAATTCCAATTGCTCCGATCATGGCGGGACTGATTGGAAAAAAACGCTGGATCGCTATCGGTGCGATACAGGCAGTTGTAAGTAACGCCACCGTCACAAAGGTTGAAATCGTCGGGAATGTCGAATGTCTCCCTTTAATCTCAGCAGTCTGATTCTGCATCGCTATGCCCCTGTCGTTCCGTGCAATTCGTTATTTCTACTCTGCACCGTTCAGAGAAAGCCCCGGAGTGCGCAGGGATTGCCTTCCGGCGGGCCGGGGGGTTAGTTGCTCAGAGGGCCGGGTACAACCTGGCAACTGAAGTCGAAACGTTCTACAAACTGCCCAGCTTACGCAGGATGTCACCGGCGATCAGGAAGCAGCCAGCATGAAATCCGATCACGCTCAATCCTGTGCCCTGCGCCGTGTAACCGGCCGGGTACAGACCCGGAATATCGACCGATTCAAACGTGGCCTGATCGACGACCATCTGCTTTAACTGAAACCTGAAATTATCCCGCTTCGCATGAAATGTCAGGTCGCCAAAAGCACTGAGCAGTGAATAGTCGGGGTCACCACCGATCTCGACAACAACATGATCGACCTGAACCTGAACTGTTCCCTCAGGCGTGTTGATCGAAACGAGGCCACCCGGTCCAAACTCAGTAACCTGCGATTCGTACAGCAACCCCATCTGGGCCTGTTCGCCAGATAGGATTTCAGCCCACCGGGCGTAGTAAGGCAAAAACTGCGAGTTGTAGATAAGTTTCAGGTGCGCTTCAGATTTCTGGCGCATTGCGTAAACAACCGTCCGTCCATCGTCGTGCAACTCCTGTGCGGCCCAGTCGGCAGAACGTCCTCCACCGACAACAAGGACTCGTTCGCCTGGATAGTCGTCGGGGTGGGTGTAGCCGAGAGAAACGTAGTCACGGTCGGCTCCGACCGCCCTGAGTTTTCTCACCGACGAACGTGGGCCAACAGCAAAAACTAGATAGTCGCATGTATATGACGATGTCTCACCGGAAGCTTCGTTCACTGCACTCACAATGAACCGACCGCCGGGGTTCAAGTTTTCGGTTTCATCGCTGGCCGGGTTCTTACCAGCGGGCTGAATCCCAGTCACCCTTACACCAGTCCTGATGTGCTCGTTCAGACCCAGTTCTTCTGCGCACGCCTGATAGTAGTGAACGAGATCGTTACGGTGGACGAGCGCGTTCAGGTCGCGTGTACGGCCCGTCTGTTCGTAAAATTTTGCGATCGTGTAGTGAGCGATCTCCATCCAGTGAGCAGGGCCAAGCGTTAGCTGTTCACGGGGCACATTGTTCCAGATCCCGCCCGGCCCATCGGTCGTGAGCATTAACCAGTCGGCGCGGTCGCGTTTCGAGAATTTCAGAGTCCATTGGTCGAGCGGCAGGGCGTCCTGGACCGGGTGGTGACGCATCCTGAAGAATTCGATGGGCCTGTGCCCACGGTCGAGCAACTCGTGGAGATCAGCCTCAAGCGGGTTTTGCTCGTGCTGGCGCGCCAGTTTTTGTACATCTGACGAAGGAAATTCGTACAGTCCCTCGAATCGAGGGTGCCAACCTTCAAGGGTTGCCGCAACGCCGAGTCCGCCCGGCCCGGCCCCGACAACGATCACCGCATGGTGTTCCAAATGTTTTTCCCCGTGGCAACCCTGCTTGCGCACCGCGCAGGTCGATGCCGTGCGAAACGTTTGACGCAAAAAAAACACCCGACACATTTGCCAGATGTAAAGCCTATCGACTCCGGTAGGACAACGATTCTAATGAAGCGACCGGGCGGATGAGCGAGGCAAAACGCTGCCCCGCTGAACTTCATACACACAAGCTGCGGCCCACACACCCGGCGCAAGACACGCCCTGATATCGCTTGCATCTATTACTGAAACACCGCATCATAATGACTGACCGGTCAGTTTAGGTGTTCGGTCGAACGGATTAGAGGTAGTTTAAGTGTCACCCAAAGTAAGTGCCGAGTACATGAGAGCCCGTAAGGAAGAAATTCTCGACGCCGCGACTGTAGTTTTCTCTGCACGAGGTTTTCATGCAGCGACACTGGATGAGGTGGCTGCCGAAGCCGAGGTTTCAAAGGGTTCCCTCTATCTCCACTTCGACAGCAAAGAGAGCATGATCGACGGCCTGGCCGAGAAGTGGCAGACGATCGATGCTGAGACTTTCGCTGCTGCCGACCGCGAGCCGAGGCCTGTGGATGGTCTGGCACTGGTGATGAAAACGTTTATCAAGCGAATTCAGCGTGCAGATTTCGACGATTCGGTGCGGATGGGGGTTTTCCTGTGGGCAGAGGTTCTTATTAACTCGTCGGTAGAAAAGACTCAGATGAGGCTGACGGGGGAGTGGCGTGATCGTGTGCATTCCCTGGCGGTTCGTGCTCGTGAGGCTGGTGAAATAGCCATGAAGCACGACGCATGGGGGGTTACAGAATTTCTTGGAGCGTTGACGCTCGGTCTGCTGATTGCCGAATCATGGGGGTTCCGAACGGAACGGGCTGTGATGGAACTGCAAGTCGATTCGTATCTTGGGAGTCTAAAGGCGTAAAGCCTGTTCGTGAGCCACAGAGGTCACAGGTACAGGTAAGGGATAGAGGTGTGCGGATGAGCTGTTGAAATAGCGTAAGAATAAAAACTGACTGGTCGGTTTCATAAATCGACTACCACTCGTGAAACATTCGGTGGAATCAACTTGACAAGGTGCGTCAACCAAAATGACGTGCCAAAAAATACAAAAAGGATTGAGAAGATGAGTGCATCAATAGAAGGAAAAGTGGCGCTGATAACTGGTGGTAGCACTGGCATAGGTTTTGCTACAGCTCAAAGGTTCGCAACAGAAGGCGCCAGAGTAGCCATCGCCAACAAAAACTCAGAACGGGGCGAAGTGGCCGCTCAGAAAATACGTGATGGCGGTGGAGATGCGATCTTCATTCAGACTGACGTATCCGACCCCGCACAGGTCGAAGCGATGGTCGGCAGCGTGGTTGACCAGTTCGGTGCATTGAATTTTGCCTTCAACAACGCCGGTATCGGTGGCGATCTTGCGCCGATTCATCTGGCGACGGTCGAGAATTTCCAGCGGATCCTGGCACTCAACCTGACCGGTGTCTGGGCCAGCATGAAGTATGAGATCCAGCACATGATGGCGAACGGCGGCGGGGTGATAATCAACAACTCGTCCACTGCTGGCGGTCGTGCGATGCCAGGTCTTTCTGCCTACATCGCCAGTAAATGGGGATTAAACGGCATTACGCAGGCTGCCGCCCTCGAGTACGCCGAGGCAGGGATTCGCGTGAATTCAGTGATGCCGGGTCCAACGGAAACACCGGCACTTCAGGGCATCAGGGATTTGATGCCCGAGGCCGAAGCCCAGTTCCTGGCGATGACACCGCAGAAACGCATTGCCGACCCGAACGAACTGGCGGCCGCGGTTGTGTGGCTCTGCTCTGACGAGGCATCGTTTGTAACCGGGGCCAACTTCCCGGTCGATGGCGGCATGCTCGTCTCGTAGCCGTAGGCACTCGTACTGCGCTGTGATCAGCGATCTGAAGCACCCTTCCCGATTCGTTTTTTCGATGACCTTCCAGGTTGTTGGTAAAAGCAACGGGGAGGGTGCCGAAAAAAGTTTTTCACCACATGGCGTCCCCGGTTTTGCACACAGGGGACGCCTCCATTTATTTAATTCTGCGTGCATGATGGGCCCGCTGGATATCACTCATCTTGATCGCATCGGAAAGTCGTCAAACCCATTGGATACAACTCGTCCTGCCCACTCTGTGCATCCAGCTGAGTCTGCCCGTGTGTGCGACTCCCATCCTCTGAACGTGTCCAGTTCCCAGTATTCGACTATCATGCTCGACAGAGCCATGATTCGCATGGCCGAAGTGGCCGAAATGGCGATGATCGAGATGAATCAAACATGAAAATAACGAACGTAGAGACCATATCGTTCAAGGTCAAAACTCGCTCTCATCCGACCAGGTGGGGCTACGGCGTGGTGGGCGATGAGCGCGACGAAGTCCATGGGGTTCTCAAGATCGAAACCGACGAGGGTGTCGACGGCTATTTCACCGGCGGCAGCACATTCTTCGTCGCAGCAACAGCAGCGGTCATTGAGAATGTTGTAAAGCCGTTGCTGATCGGAGAGGACCCGCTGGATCGAGAAAAGCTGTGGCAGTGGATGATGAATCATCGGGGCATTTCGGAAGCGGTGGCCAGTGATGTCGATTGCGCCCTGTGGGATTTGATGGGCCGTTCGACCGGGGTGTCGGTCGCCAGCCTGCTGGGGGGCTACCGCAAGAAAATAAAAGCCTACGCCAGCACCGCGCCGAACCTGGGATCACCGGAGGTCTACGCGCAGCACGCGATTGAGTGCAAAGAGCGCGGCTACACGGCGTACAAGGTTCACGCATATATCTACTGGGACCCCGAAAAAGAAGAACCGGCTCCGGGCAAGCCCGCATTTCCGAAAGCCGATGTCGAAGTTTGCCGGGCGGTGCGCGAGGCAGTTGGCGACGACATGGTGCTGATGCTCGACCCGTGGGGTATCTATACCTACGAGGAGGCTCTTTACGTGGGCCGCGAGATCGAAAAACTCAACTACTACTGGTTCGAGCACCCGATGGACGAGCGCAAGACGGAACCGTACCGAAAACTCACCGAACAACTCGATATCGCAATACTTGGCCCCGAGATGGAACCGGGGAGTCTTTACACCCGCGCCGAATGGGCGATGCAACATGCTTCGGACATGGGCCGGATCGACACCAGTTTCGGTGGCATAACGGGGTGTCGCAAGGTGCTCGGGTTCTACGAATCAATCGGCATGCAGTGCGAAATGCACGTCGGCGGCTTTGGCAATCTTGCTTTATTAGGCTCGACGACCGAGGAGACCTGCGAGTACTACGAGCGCGGTTTGCTATACACCGATGAGGATTACGACGCTATGTGCCCGCCACATTTGAAAGCGCCGTGCGACCCGATGGACGAAAACGGCTACGTGAGCATCCCGCAGGGCCCTGGCCTTGGTATCCAACTCAACTGGGACTACATCAACGGGAATTTGGTTGAGGGGTAAAACTCCTATTTTGATTCGAATGCACCCTGCGTGATATTATCAATCGCATCATAATTATACTAATAGTATGTTACTATTTAGTATGACTGATAATATCTACGCCCCTAGATTCGAACTGACCGCAAGCCTCAAGGCGACGATTGACGCCATCGACCGAGAGCAGTGGCTGGTCGATAGCATGCTGATAATGCCGAAGTACGAGGAGTGGATCAAGCGTGATGTGTGGACCAGGCGGGTTGCCGCAACAACGGCAATCGAGCAACTTGGGATTGGTGAAGAGGCTGTCGAAGAACTGGCCCGGAGGGGCGCAGCAAAGGGTCGGCCAGACGAGACCCAACAGGCCAATCTCAACGCCCTGCGGGCGTACGAATTCGTCGACTACGTGAGTGATCAAAGCGACATCCCGGTCGACGAGTTGGTGATCCGTGAGTTGAACCGCGTGTTCATGCGCGAATCACCTGACGCATTAACGCCGGGCATTTACCGCAAAGGTCAGAATAAGGTCTTCAACTTCAACCCTCCGAATAGCGGGGATGTTCCAGGTCTGATGCGTGGGTTTGCTCGCTGGCTACGTGAAGATAACGATTCGGTTCACCCGATCTTGAGGGCCGGTCTCGCTCATATTCATTTCGTTGCCATCCACCCTTTCTGGGACGGGAACGGGAGGACCGCAAGGGCCGTCATGACGACGGTTTTGCAACGGTCAAAATTCGGATTCCGAAAACTGCTCTCCGTGGAGTCGGAATTTGCCGGTCGGCGTGATGAGTACCTGACCGCAATCGAATGCACTCTGGGAACCGAATTTCGGCCAGATTACGATGCAACCCGTTGGCTGGAGTTCTATACAACCGCGCTTTTTAACACTGTGACTGAACTCACAAACCAGCTCAAAGACTGGCGCCGGATGATGGATGATTTGCATGCCAACTTCCAGCAAACCGGACTTAAAAACCGTGAAACTGATGGACTGGCCTATGCCATTCTCAAAGGACGGATAACACGCGGGGATTACATCGAGATCACCGGTGTATCCGCGATGACCGCGTCAAGAGATCTTGCTCATTTGGTCGAAATTGGTGTGTTTATCCCTCATGGTCAAACAAGAAATCGATTTTATGTCCCCCGAGAGAATTGAAGGATTCCAGGACGAAAATCCAACTATTTAGTGAGCGTCAGATAATTTGGCGTTCGGCATCTATAAGTAAAGTCGCCAGACCGGCGCAAACAAAGGCCAGTTTTCGGCATTCAGTTCAACTGAGGCTACATAACTGCCAACCCGGTTAAAGGGCAGTGTTCTGGTTACGAAACAGGTCGAACGCCTTCGATCTCTATCACCAGACTAATAGCGGCCGTCCGTGACGATAGTGCGCCACCGACGCGGCTGCGACCTATATGCTCTGAGTCTGCGGCTCTCATTCCAGCAATGCCCGATTCATCTCCACAGAAAATGTCATCCCGCCCAAACGAAGTAACAAAACTGTCGGAGCAGTACGGGGTTGAAGCGGCGCACGAAGACGATCTCCAGAGGCAGTTTGAACAGGTTGCGGCGTTTGAAAAAGCGGCAGATTCAGGCGACTGGAAATTGTTCAGGCGGATCGTTAATCAGAGCGGTAAGGTTTTCCTTCAGCCGATGCGAAGCTCGGACGGGGATCCCAGACTCCGGCTTCCGTTGTTTCAGAGCGGGGAACTAGAGGAACGTTTCACCGGGTCGCTTCAGTATCTGAACAAAAACTGGACGCACCTGATGCCCTGGTGGGCAAGATTCGGATACCGCTTCGAGGTTGCGCTGACCTTCGTGACCGCGGGGTTAATGCTGGGGGCCATTAGTGCAGCTGCTGCGGGTAGTCCCGGATTTGGGGCGATATTCGGTGCCGCTGCGCTTGCAAGTCTCGTTGTGATGGACAACGCGGAGCCGGGTGTACGCAGTTATTCAAGATGGTGGGTGCGGCTGATATACCCGAAACCACGGTCGATACCAAGCGGCTGGCGGACGGCCGGCTATGTTGTTGCAACTCTGATGGTCATGTGGTTCATGCTGGCGCCTACTTTCAAGACGACAGGTGATTTTTGCGATGGTCTGAGTCCCGAGGAACTTGCCGTCTACCAGGGATGCCTGGAAGCGCAACTCAAATGACCCAAAACGACGCTGTATTTACAGGATCTATACCCGAGATTTACGACACCTACCTGGTGCCTTTGATATTCGAGGCGTATGCACGCGATATCGCCGAGCGTGTCGCTACTATTGGCCCAAAAACCGTTCTGGAAACAGCGGCTGGCAGCGGTGTTGCAACACGTGCCATAGCTTCAGTTCTGGCACACGACGCCCACTACACCGTGACCGACCTCAACCAGTCGATGCTGATTCAAGCCGAAAGCGTGCAAGGGCCAGACGACCGAATCGAATGGCGCCAGGCCGACGCCTTAAAACTGCCCTTCGACAATGCTTCGTTCGACATCGTCGTGTGCCAGTTCGGGGTCATGTTTTTTCCAAATAGAATCGCCGGTTACGCCGAGGCGTTGCGGGTACTCAAACCGGGTGGCAGCTTCCTGTTCAGCGTATGGGATCGCATCGAGACTAACGAATTTGCCCAAATGGTAACGAGAGCGGCAGCTTCTGTATTTCCAGATGACCCACCGCTTTTTCTCGCTCGAACACCGCACGGCTATTACGATCTCAACCTGATTAGAAAAGAACTTGGCGAGGCTGGCTTCACCCGTGTATCGATAGCAACACTGGAAGAGACCAGTTCTGCCCCATCGCCGCGCCATCCTGCGGTTGCGTATTTACAGGGCACGCCACTGCGCAACGAGATTGAAGCTCGGGGCGAGGGCCTTCTCGATGTTGTTACCGATCGTGCGACGGAAGCGATTGCGGATCGTTTTGGAAGCGGCCCGGTAGCCGGGAAGATTCGAGGACACATCGTAACGGCATCGCGCTGATCTAGCGAACGTCGCTTCGATCCACACTGGGCCTCCTAGCGGTTCGTGAAAGAGCGGGATACTGTACAAGAGAACCATATTTGAAGCCACCGGGGATGACCACTCTTGCCACATACAGTCAGCTGCCGTGCGTGGCCCTTACCTGCGTTAGGAGAGATGTATGGCCTCCAGCGACCAACCTAAAACCCGCATTACGATAGTCGCACGAATCTCTTTGCCCGTACTACTGCTCGTCGTGCTGACAATTCTTGCAAGCTGTGCAACCGCAGAAACAGCGACCAGCGTACCGCTACCTACTGCATCGGCAACAGCTGTACCGCCCCTCCCACCGTCAGCGACGCCGGACATTGACGCTACCGTGCAGAGTTTGGTTGAACAGACTGTAGAGGCCAACGAAGCGTTTGAGAAGGCGGTCACTGCCGCTGTCAGTTCGACTCGTGAGGCTGAGCCGATTTCGGCTACTCCAACACCCATACCAAGCCCCACGCCTACTCCGGTGCCTACAGCTACGTCAGTGCCACCAACAGCGACTCCCGTGCCAACAGTTACGTCTGTGCCACCAACTGTGGTACCGACATCCACTCCGACCAGCAAAATTGCGTTTACATCGGAACGTTTTTATGACGGAGAATTTGGTAATGCCCAAATCTACGTTATGAATCCAGATGGATCGAATCAAATAGCCCTGTTGAACAGAACTGGATGGGATGCTGGAGCATTTTGGTCTCCTGATGGAAGCCAAATTGTTTTCCAATCCTATTACTCGGGTACTGATCCAAAATCTCACTTAATTATCGTGGCTGCTGACGGTTCAAGCAATCGAGGACTCACTCTTAATAAACTAGACAACAACCCATCTTGGTCACCTGATGGCACTAAGATTGCATTCGATTCAAACCGTTTCGATGATCGTTTTGATGAAACCGATTATGGAGCGGACAACAGAGACTATGAAATTTATGTCGTGAACACTGACGGGAGCGACGTGACTCGACTGACAAATAACGCCGGAATACATGATCTGATGCCAGCTTGGTCGCCCGATGGATCGAAGATCGCCTTTGTCTCTCTAAGGGATGGAATCAACGAGATATACATCATGGATTCAGATGGCTCGAACCAGACGCGCATTACGAAGAACGTGTTCAATGATCTGAACCCATCCTGGTCTCCTGATGGGAGCCAAATTGTTTTCGATTCCAACCGAGACGGTAATCGAGAAATCTACATCATGGATTCAGATGGCTCGAACCAGACGCGCATCACGAAGAACAATTATGATGATTTTGATCCCGCCTGGTCATCGTAAATCTGCTGTGTTGTACCGCGATTCTCATTCGGCCAAACACTGAGCGTTCAGTGATTTTGACAGAGGGGTTATTGTGGGGAATTGGGGCCGGAAATGCCCTGTGGGGCCCGTTACGGTAGGCTTCGCGGCTAGGTCACCGATTCGTGACCTTGGATGGTAAGTGCCACTCCGACCAATAAGCTGGTCATCGACCGGTCGTGAACCTCGATGAGTACGGTCGCGCTGGTGGTGTGAACATGTCAGATGATCCAATCAAAAATGCGGTAGATGGGTTGCTCCTAGAAGCATCGGTGGCAGTTGCCAAACTGGACTGGCCAACAGTGGCTGCTTTGGCCGATGCTGTGCTGAAACTCGATCCCGAAAATGTGGACGCGCTTAAGCTCAAATCTCTAACTGTAGATCAACAGCACGCAGAACCCGGCTCCACTGAAACGTTTGAATTGAAGAGTGCGGTAGCACAGGCGAAGCCGATTTTACGCGCTGCACCCCATCCCTCCAGTAAACATCGCAGAATTTGTTCCAACTGCCGACAGTCGATGCCATCAAACTCCCGGAACTGTATGTTCTGCAGTAAAGATGGCAGAAAGGGTGAAAAGCTGAAGACGCCGCGGAAACCCCCATCCCGCCGGGCAAATATTACTGTCGGGCTATTCCTAGGGTTTTCAGTGTTGTTTCTGGTGATAATGATCGCCATAAGCAATAGCTCCGACGATTCCGTCAACAGTTCTGGTCGTGTCACTGCATCTGATCCGGTAAATGCTTCAACGCCCATACCAACAACCGCACCCGTTGTTCAGTCGTTCAGCGGCACTGGCGACTCAGTAATTAGGTCAGTATCCATCAACAGCGGTGTGTTGGTCGTTACAGTCCAACACCGGGGTTCCAGTAACTTCCAAGTATGGGTAATCGGCTCGGATTCAAAAGAGCTGAGTTTCAACGAAATTGGGAATTTCACTGGAACCGTTGCACACGCAGTATCGCAAGGATCGTATTCCAGACTTGAACCTGGAACAGTATTGATCGAAATAACTGCCGATGGCTCATGGACGATCGACATGACTCAGGAATGGCCAACTGCTGGTCAATCCCCACCTATTGATTTGAACAGCCGTGGGCAGGCCGTATTGAAATGGCTCAGATTCCCATCGGGCAACTATGTATTGAATGCCCGGCACAGTGGATCAAGCAATTTCCAAATTCACTTAATGAAATCTGATGGAAGTTACACCGAACTTGTAGTCAATGAAATCGGCAACTACTCGGGTGAAAACTTGCTTCAAGTCTCGAAAGGCAGCAGATTTGGGATGGATGCTGGTCTGTATGCTCTGGCAGTCGTTGCCGACGGTGATTGGTCGATCACGATTCGATAGGCGTAAATGCTTCAGTTTGAACGCAGTACGGAGCGGGAGACAAGGATCGAACTCGCTACCCTTTGCTTGGGAATCGGTTTCCGGTTGCGGTCAATCTGCTGTCAAAAGGCTCCGCCCAAAACTCGTGCCCAGTTGGAGCTTAGTTTGAGCAATATGGTCGGGGAGCCGGGATTTGAACCCGGGACCTCTTCGTCCCGAACGAAGCGCGCTACCGAGCTGCGCCACACCCCGACTGATGAGCTAATCGATTATAACGGTGGATATGGGATTGTTGGTGGTGAATTTT
>CAYLWG010000068.1:12240-13856 GCA_964387235.1 uncultured Dehalococcoidales bacterium | reverse complement strand
CCCCCCCCCCCCCCCCCCCCCCCCCCCCCCCCCCCCCCCCCCCCCCCCCCGCGATCACCGGTTCTGTCAGAACTCAGCGCTCGACCGTGAAAATCTCTAATATTCACCGTTACGGAGACAGTATTCCCTAATTGAGCGAATACAAATGGAGGTGGATCGGAGCTTGGATCGGGCATCTAACAGACCCTGTGTCCTGAGTTCTGACAGATCCAGCAGTACGAATCGTGATGCGTGAACTGGTTGTGACATAAATCACAATTAGACGAGAATGCCATGATTTTTCAGTTGAGCGCGTGGGCAATTCCGACCAGTAGCGGGCTTCATTTGCCATGCGTTCACCATTACTCTGAATGCTGACTATTTTTTACCGGGAACAGGCCGAATCGGCCACACCCGCAGCCTGTCTGTACCAGCCCCCGCACACGTCCGTTGCAGTCACACCGCCAGCCAAAACTCCTGCGTAATCCCCAGTTCCTCAGGCTCTGGGCCGTCGGCTGGATGACCGGCACGATGATGTGGCTTGAAATGCTCGTTATCGCACTGCTGGCACTCGAACTTACCGACTCCCCGTTCCTCGTCTCATTCACGTTTTTCCTTCGCTTTATTCCCATGCTGTTCGGATACGGAATGGGCGTTGTATCCGAACGGATGAACCGCAAGTACCTGATGATCGCAGGACTGGCATTGCAGGCTGCTGTTTCTGCTGTGATCGCAGGCCTCATAATCACCGGTTCACTTGAATACTGGCACCTTGCGGTAGGGAGTTTTCTGATTGGCGCCGTCATGTCGAGCGAGTTTCCGATACGGCGCACCATGATCGCTGAAGTCGTGGACCGCAGGTCGATCGGTCGAGCCATCTCGCTCGAACAGACTTCAAACTCGCTCTTCCGAATGCTGGGTCCGTTTATCGGTGGAGTGTTCCTGGCGACCATCGGCGCACAAGGCGGGTTTCTGCTGGGCGTCGCCCTTTATTCGACCGGAGCGATCATTGCACTCAGCATGAAGTACCGGCGGACCGAGGCCCTTCAGCAAATTCAGAGTGCCAGGACCCAGGTGATCGAAGGCGTCAGGTACATCTCACGGAGCCAACTGCTGGTGGGGACACTGGCGGTGACGCTCGTGCTTAATGTTTTTGCATTCCCGTACATGAGCCAGCAGCCGATTGTGGCGCGGTTGGAACTGGGGGTCAGTGACGTGCTGATCGGTGTGATGCAGTCTGTCGAAGGGGCCGGGGCATTTCTGGGGGCTGCCCTCATCGCAATCTTCGCCCGACCGCGCCACTACACGAACATCTACATGTGGGGTTCGCTGCTATTTCTCGTGGCGATCGTGGCGTTCTCCCAGTCCAACACATACTGGCTGACGCTGGTTATTCTGTTCTTCGCCGGCGCGGGAATGTCGGGCTTTGCAACCATGCAGAGCGCAATCATGATTTATATATCTTCACCCGCGATGCGGGGCAGAGCGCTCGGGGCGGTCGCCGTGTTCATCGGGATCGGGCCGTTCGGTCAACTCGGCATTGGCCTACTGGCCAGCATCCTCGACCCGGCGACCGCAGTGCTGATCGTCGCCTCAATCGGAATCGCCGCAATGGTCGCCGTATTTTTCGTTTTCCC
>CAYLWG010000068.1:0-12201 GCA_964387235.1 uncultured Dehalococcoidales bacterium | reverse complement strand
GGCCCTTGAACGAGATTCTGCCGATACCTGAGCGTGAGAGCGATACCCAGTCGTTCCGACCGCAGCGGAGGAATCTTAATTCGTCTTGCCCTCGCTAGCATTTCGAGGGGCAGCGGTTCTGTCAGAACTCGGTGTCGGGGCAGAATAGCATCGTACGAGGAGATCTGCTCATGTCCTGCCCGCACGGTCTGTCCACGTCGAAGAGAAAACATCGGACCTCTTTGGGCTATCGGACATTTTTCTGCCCAGGCTGCGGGAGGCGCTTCAATGAACGCACCGGTTCACCGTTCAACGATCTGCAGTTCCCGACAGACAGCCATCGCCGTTCCACGTGTGACACCGGCCTCTTGACCAAATCAGCCCGCCTGTAACAGCCTTAACAGATACCGAGGACTGATTTTTCGCCCCCCGATTTTCATCGGGATGAACTCCGCGACGCGGAGGAACCTCATTAGCGAGTCGCGATTTTGTAGCAACTGACTTTTTTGTTGGGGTTCGGGGTTGGAGGCTGGTAGGTTGGGTGTTGGCCGCGATATCCCTCCGCCCTTCGACGAGCTCAGGATGCACTTCGGTCGGGAAATTGGGTTGGAGGAGTGTTTTGTGGAGGATGGCCTGTCGAAGGCGCATTATCAGGGTGAAACTCGTCGTTAGATACAAGTGTAGGCGAGGCCATCAGTTCCCACGCGTCTCGTAGGCGAGAACCAACCCACCCTCTAACTCCCTTCCTGCGAGGGAGGGAGAACTCGAATGTCCCCGTCTCTCTGCGAGGGAGAGGGGATTTGGCGTTAGCTCCGGGCGTCCCGATTCGGAATCGGGACTTGGTCGCATTATGCGGCTCCGCGGGGCGGCGTTTGGCTCCGGGCGTCGGCGGCCTCCTTGGTCGCGCGTAGCAATCTACCCTCCCTCGGTCCCTCCCGAAGGAGGGATGACGGGCACACCAGAGCGCAGAGCACCCGTACCCCGCGCCCAGAGGGTGCCCGTCTCCCCAGGAGAAAGAACTGACTTACTTACCCCTTGTTCCAATAGACCAGCGCTTTAGTCGGCCTGTCGCGTTTGTTCGGCAGGACCTCAAAACGAACCTCTGGGCCAAGCAGGCAGAGATACTCCGGGCGGTCAAGAAATCGAAACGGGTTGCGGTACGGTCGTGCAACGGGTCGGGCAAGACGTTCGTCGCCGCGACCGCCGTCATATGGTGGCTCATGGCCCATGCCGATACTTCAGCGATGGTGATCACGACAGCCCCGACCCAGCGCCAGGTCCGTGACCTACTCTGGCGAGAAATACGGTCCCTTTACTACCGCAATGCCGCCCTGATCGGAGGGACCATCGGGCGAACAACGCTCGAACTTGGTCCGCACCACTTCGCGACGGGACTTTCGACCGATTCGCCAGAACGGTTCCAGGGCTTCCACGAAACGAACATCCTGTTCGTCGTTGATGAAGCTTCAGGTGTCCGAGAGGAGATTTACGAGGCGATCGAGGGTTCGATGACCTCGCGCAGGGTCAGGCTGCTGCTGATCGGCAACCCAACGTCCCTGACCGGAACCTTCTACAAGGCGTTCCACCAACAGAGGGCGCAGTACAAGACAATCCACATCTCTGCGTTTGATACCCCTAACCTCATCCGGGTGCGGGATCCAAATTCGGAGATTACGCGTGCTGCCGACACAGATCCGGAACAGGCGATTAGCTCCGGGCGTCGGCGGCCTCCCTGGTCGCGCGTCGCAATCTACCCTCCCTCGGTCCCTCCCGAAGGAGGGATGGTAGGAAATAGCTCCGGGCGTCCCGATTCGGAATCAGGACTTGGTCGCAGGACAGCGCGAGCTCCGCGGGGCAGCGTTAGCTCCGGGCGTCCCGATTCGGAATCAGGACTTGGTCGCAGGACAGCGCGATCTCCGCGGGGCACGCCAGAGCCCAGAGGGCGCCCGGGTGAAACGGGCCTGGCGCGCAAAAGGAAGAAATTGTGGCATGCAAACGCCTTACCCGGCATCGTCACGCCCGAATGGGTAGACGACGCCGCAAAGACGTGGGGCACCGACTCGGCGCAGTACCAGGTGAGAGTCCTTGGAGAGTTTCCAACTCAGTCGAACGACACGCTAATACCACTCGCCCAGATAGAAGCCGCAATCAGCGACGAGCCGAGCCCTGCGCCAGCTCGCCGAGCCCGAAACATTCTCAAACCTGCTGGTTGTCGTGCTGAACTCGACCCGGTATCTGTTCAACGCGCCGACAACGTCAGCGCAGATCCCACCGGGTGTCCCCACAACCCCAAATGCCATCCTGAGGCCCTCGAAGGACGGCAGGAACGCGACAGGACGGAACCGGTAGAAATCGGCGTCGACGTGGCCCGGTTCGGGACAGACCGCACAGTCATTTGCATCCGCCAGGGCCACCACGTCATAGCTCTCGACCAATACCAGAAACTCGACACCATGCGCACTACGGGCCTCGTCGTAAACGCCATCAACAGGTACAACCCGCAATCAGTCCGAATCGATGAAATAGGCATCGGCGCAGGCGTTGTCGACCGGCTGCACGAACTAAACCACGCAATCGTGGAGGGCATAAACGTCGGCAACCGCGCCAGTGACCCCGAACACTTCTTCAACCTGCGGTCTGAACTCTACGATGGCATCAGGGCCCGGTTTGAAGAGGGAACGATAAAGATCCCCAATGACGAAGAACTCATCGGCCAGCTTTCGTCGATTCGAGTCGAATACACGTCGCGCGGGCAACTCAAGGTCGAGCCAAAAGAAACCATGCGCCGACGCTCACTGCCATCCCCCGACAAAGCCGACGCTCTTTTGCTGGCCTTTGCCCCAACATCCAGTCATTCCGCCTTCCGCATCTGGACCGGCACACCAGTTTCCTACTCGGCCAGTTTCACCAGCGAGTAGCTTTTGCGGCCGCGGCGTATCACTAGAAGTCGTCCTTCTACGAGGTCATCGATCACAACTGCCCGGTCTGCATCCTCAACCCGTTCGCCATTCAGGTACATCCCGCCCTGCTGAACAGTGCGCCGTACATCACCGCCCGACTTCCCGGCCCCGGCATTTACCGCCAATTCGGAAAATTTTGTCCCACTGCCCGAAAGCTGTTCTCTACGAATCTCGGTCACCGACGAACCATCCAACACATCTTCCAATTCATCGGCCGAAAGCACCGCAATATCGCCCCCGAAAAACGCACGGGTCACACGTAAGGCCTGATCCAGTCCGCCCTGGCCGTGAACAGTCCGCGTTACCTCTTCAGCCAGCCTCCGCTGGGCCTCACGTTTTTTTGGCTCAGTCTTCACCGCCGTAGCCAGATCACCGATCTGCACTCGGTTGAGCAAAGTGAACAGCTTCACGTAAGGAACCGCATCCGCATCGGCCACATTCAGGAAGAACTGGTACAGCCTGTACGGCGAAGTCTGCTTTGGATCGAGAGTGGGCGCACCGCCAACCGACTTCCCGAACTTCTCGCCACTCGAACTCGTCACAAGCGGGTAAGCGATACCGTGCGCCCGCGGTCGTCCCTCAGGCCCGGCACCGTGAATACGCCGAATCAGGTCAACACCGCCAAGAATGTTGCCCCACTGATCGCTGCCCCCGGCCTGAAACGCACAGTTATCTTGCTCGTACAGCGTCAGGAAATCGTAAGCCTGCAGCAACTGGTAGCTGAACTCGGTGAAAGAAATACCGTTTTCGCGATCGAACCGGCCTTTCACCGATTCCCGGCCCATCATCGAGTTAACCGTGAAGTGCTTGCCAATATCTCGTAGAAATTCCAACAGATTGGTTTTCCGCAGCCAGTCGGCATTATTGACCATGCGGGCCGGGTTCGACTTTGCCTGAAAATCCAGAAACGGCTCGAGTTGAAGGCGAATCTTCTCGACGTTCTCGTCGATCTGTTCGACTGACATCAACTTGCGCTCCTCGGAGCGGCCTGATGGGTCGCCGATCATGCCGGTGCCGCCCCCTACGAGAGCTATCGGTGTATGGCCGTGTCGCTGGAGTCGGACGAGTCCCATGATCGGCACAAGGTTACCGATGTGAAGGCTGCTCGCAGTCGGGTCAAACCCGTTGTAGCAAATCACTTTCTCGGTCGCCAGAGCGTGCGTCGCTCCGGGAGTCGCATCGAACAACGCCCCTCGCCATTCGAGTTCTTCAGCTACGTTTGCGAAATCTGTATTGGTAGTCATCGTTTTACTTATTGAGGGGAGCGATTTGGAGGTTATCAGGGAGCGAGACAGAGATATTGAGTGTTCCGGGATGGGGTTTTGAAATGGAAACTAAATCGGTCGTATTAGAGCCGCTGCGCCTGGTGAGCGGCCAGAACTTCGCGGGTCTGTTCAACGTCTTTATTCATCTGTTCGACTAACTTTTCAACGGAACTGAATGCGACCTCCTCCCGGAGCCGCGTTACGAACTCCAGGCGGAGCCGCTTTCCATAAAGATCGCCATCAAAGTCCAGCAGGAACGCTTCGATAGTGCGCCCGCCGTCCGTATCGAAAGTCGGCCTGACACCGATGCTGGTGGCCGCCCGGTACGTCACGCCATCCACCTCTGCGAAAGTAGCGTAAATTCCGTTTTCTGGAACAACAGCGACGATATCCGGCTCGATGTTGGCCGTTGGAAATCCCAGTTCTCGTCCACGCTTATCTCCGGTAGCAACTACCCCGGTCATCGAATAGTTACGTCCCAGCAATTTCGCTGCGAACTCGCACCGACCTTCGGTTATCGCCTTGCGAATCGCCGAACTCGACACGACCTGCCCATCGATAATCTCTGCAGGCATTGCAATGAAATCGACCCCGGCCAGGCTGCCAGCTTCTGACCCGGCTTCACCGGGTTCGCCGGGTTCAACGGAAGAAAGATTCTCGAGTCCTGCCCGATCCGACCCGATCAACGCGCCGGGACCTACGATTAATGCCTTCAGGCCGATGGAATCGCGAAGTTTGGAAACAAATTCCTTCGACGACAGTCGCTGAATTGCCGAATCGAATTCCAACGCTACGATCTTGTCGATGCCGATCTCTGCAAGAAGTGCGATTCGGGTTTTGAAATCACAGAGATACGAAACGTTTTCACCGGGCCTGAAAAACGCACGCGGCTGCTCTTTGAACACGAGCGCGACCGACCTGGCACCACGCGTTTCAGCTTCCTGCTTGACTCGGAGCATCAAGGCGCGGTGACCCAGATGCACCCCATCGAAAGTCCCGATGGTAGCCACCGTCGGGCCATCAATGGCATCTATTAGTGCAAACGGTTCGGTTAAAGGCATGCCATATGACCGGTTGGCGAGGGCAGTTGGCTAACCTGAATGCTAGGCCAGAGCCCTGGCCTTCTGGCTAAGTAGTGCATGTGCCTCACGAAGCAATTCCTCGGTCGATTCCCAGTTGATGCAGGCATCGGTGATGGAAACACCGTACTTCAATTCGGCCAGATTTCCCATCGGCTGGTTGCCCTCGTTGAGGTGGCTTTCCAGCATCAGCCCAATAACGCCCTCGTTACCTTCTACCCGCTGACGAACAGCGTCGCGGAACACAATCGGTTGCCGCCTGTGATCTTTGCTGCTGTTCGCGTGCGAACAGTCGATCACAACGTTAGGTTTGAGCCCGGCCATTTTGAGCAGGGCACCGGCAGATGCAACAGAGTCTTCATCATAATTTGGCCCCGACGACCCGCCGCGCAGAATCAGGTGCTGCGCCTTGTTGCCTACTGTTTTGATTACAGCCGCACGGCCATCAAGGTCGATCCCGAGAAATGCGTGCGGTGACCTTGCAGCCATCATTGCATCAACCGCAATCTGGCAACTCCCGCCGGTGCTGTTCTTGAACCCGATAGGCATCGAAAGTCCGCTGGCCATCTGTCGGTGAGTCTGGCTTTCGGTGGTCCTGGCCCCAATGGCACCCCATGAAATCAGGTCGGCAAGGTACTGAGGAGTAAAGGGGTCTAGAAATTCTGTCCCCGTCGGAAGCCCGAGATTGCCCACTTCGATCAGGAACGCTCTGGCGCGCCTGAGACCCGTGTGCATATCGAACGTGCCATCGAGGTTCGGGTCGTTGATTAATCCCTTCCAACCGACAGTCGTTCGCGGCTTTTCGAAGTACACCCTCATAACAACCAGAATCGAATCTTCAACCTCTCGGGCAAGCACGGCAAGTCGTTTGGCGTACTCGATCCCTGCCTTCTCGTCGTGGATTGAACATGGCCCGACGAGCATCACCATGCGCGAGTCGGTGCCATTTTCGATATTTTCGATAGCGGCGCGTGTTTCGAGGACGATCCTGGATATTTTCGGTGTGATCGGCTGAGATTCGATGTAGCTGCGCGGCGGATCAAGCGGCTGTATTCCGGTTACTCGGATATCTGAGGTAGACATGATTGGATTCTTTTCTCTACAACTGGGGACGGATGCGAATGCGTGGTTCGTGATTCATTCGGTAACACCGGCGCAGTTGCATGCTGCGTGGACGGGAACTTTGTGAGTCCGGGGAGTGGGCTGAGGACGTTCGGGCAGCCTAGCTGCGATAGGAACGCCCGTGAATAAACAGCCCGCCTGTATAGGCGAAGGCATAGCCATAGCCATAGAAGGACGGCCAATTGCCGGTTGAACGCAGATAGACGAAATTCGCCGTACTCGGAACGAGTCGGTCGGAAAGGTAATTCGTCTGTTTGTTGCGTTCGCTCATGTCTTTACTTACTAGCGGTCGAAAGGTCGGGCCGAAGTGTAGCAGCACCGTTCATGTATGCGTGCTTAATCTCATTCTGAACCTTTTCAGTATTCCACAGAATCAGTATACGGATGCACCGTGTAAGTGCGCCGGGCCGTGCCATTTCATGCCCGCACATCAGTGGCACATCGTGCCATCCAAGTCGTTCGCGTGCTGCTACGGCCGGAAATTCGGCGACGAGGTCTGGGCTGGTAGTGAACTGAATTGCGGCGATATCGTCCTGATCAATGCCATTCTCGCTGACGAGCACCTGAAGTAGCTGCTCGGTTGCCGCCAAAACGTCTTCCGCAGAAGTACCTTCGGTAGTTGTCGCGCCTTTTACGCCTCGGACCTTTGTTGCCATTTATTTCTCGTGCTGACCCCGAACGGGGGCTGTACTTGTTAGTGATTCGCTATGAAATTCGGTGTTCGCCAGCGATTTAATTGGTAACTGGCGACTCTGTAACTACTGGCGACCTAGTTTGCCACGACTTTTCGCGATGTGCCGCTTGCAAGCGACCTGATATAAGTTTCGGCCCGTGCTGCGGCCCCCGAACCCTCGCCATCGGCCAGCGCGTTAATCAGTGCGCTGCCGACTATGGCACCATCGGCATATCTCGCCACTTCAGCAACATGACCGACGTTCGAAATGCCAAAACCTATCGCCACCGGCAGGTCGGTATGTTTTCGAACATTGCGGGCCAGTCCCTCGACACGCTCCGACATCGTCGCCCGTGCGCCCGTAACTCCGAGGACCGAAATGCAGTAGATGAACCCGCCCGCCCGCGCACAGGCATTATCTATCGACTCATCGGTTGAGGTCAGCGCCAGCAACGGAATAACGGCAAGACCGGCACGGTCTGCCGCATCCTGTAACGGCCCGGCTTCGATCGAGGGGAGATCGGCCACGATCAATCCGTTTACGCCAGCCTCACTGACCCTCGAGCAGTACTCGTCAAGGCCCATCGACAGAATGTTGTTGTAGTAGCCCATAAACACAATCGGCACATCTATGCCGGCATCACGAATTTTCCTTGCCGATTCGATGCACGTTTCGGGAGTCACACCATTTTGCAGTGCCCTGTAACCGGATGCCTGGATAGTCGGGCCATCTCCCAGAGGATCGCTGAACGGCACGCCGAGTTCGACGACATCGGCACCGCCATCGACAATGGCCCGCACGATATCGGTTGTCAGGTCGATTTCTGGGAACCCGACGGTTACATACGGCACCAGCGCGATCCGGCCATCGGCCCTGGCCTGTTCGAATGCTCCGCGAATTCTGTCGGGTGTCATTTTTACTTTCGGTCTATCTGGCTAACTGGGGTTTTTTGTCTGGGATTTCTTCAGGCCGGGGCTGCGTACCTGGCTATCAGGACCACCACTGTGTTATGCAGTGCATGGGCAAACATTGCAGGCCAGATAGATGTGGTTTTAAGGTACACCCAGCCGAGCATCAAACCCAGCACAAAAGTGGGTACGATGGCACCTGGATCAAAGTGGAAAAACCCGAACAGTAGAGATGAAAACAACAGCGCACGCCTGAGCCCGAACCTTTTCAGTAAACCGGTAAGAATGAACCCTCGGAAGAAAATCTCTTCTGCAACAGGCCCGACCACGCCCACAAGCAGCACCGTAACGAATATTTTGCCACCCGCATCATCCAGGACCTGTTGAGCAGAATCGGGAGGCAGAAGAAAGTCCAGGCCAAGCCACGTAATGCCCAGCACCCAGGCGACCAGAACACCCAGGCCAATAAGCCACATTTTCGTAGCGAACACATACGGGCCGTATCCGCTTGTCCTGACAAAGCCCAGCGCGCTGAACGGTTCACGGTAACGCACAACCGAATGCGCAATGCCAATCACGGCAAAAGAAGCCGACATGATGGTCACAGCAATGATCGTCACCGTCACACCCGCAAGTTCTGCGACGCCATCGCCCGTATCGTTTGCCAGCAGGTAGCTGATCGACACGATTCCAACGCCGAGTACCAGTATCAGAACTACAGGCCAGATCGGGGAACGCGTAATTCGGGTTAGCAGTATCGCGAGCGCGGCCGAAATAGCGCCAACGAGGTAGCCAGAGGAAGACGGGATTGATGTTTCAAACCCGGCTAACGTGCCGACAGCACCGCTGAAACTGAGTATCGAGATCACGACAAGAATCGTGACCGCCACGCCGACAGCCAGATCGGGTAGCCCCCATTTCACCTCGGGGAACGGGCTATCGTCCCGAAACCTGCCAACTTGAGGTTCGGGTTCGGGTTCGGGTTCGGGTTGGGGCTGGAATGGCATCAACCGGGTGACCCTGTAGTTCGTTCGTCTACGCCCATGTCACGTCACCGTAAAGATTAGTGTCGAGTGGCTTTGAAGCGAACACGGCGTATTCCGCCTTCGCACTGCCGACAGAAGTAAACTCGCCATGACCCGGCAAGACGATGGTTGATTCGTGCAGCGAGAAGATATGCGTATTGATCGATTCGAGCATCTGTCTCAGGGCTTCAGGGTTTGCTGACCTGCCAGGGCCACCGGGGAACAGGGTATCGCCAGTGAACACATGGGAAGTCGTGTTTTCTGGTTCCGAAATCCCGGATGTTACTGCAAGCTCCATCTCGGGCTCTGGTGGCTGCCGAAACACATAACAGGTCGAGCCTGGAGTGTGGCCCGGCGTCGATAGCGACCGAAGTGTGATATCACCGACCTCGATAAAGTTGCCTGTAGAAACGTCAATAAATTCTGGCAACTCTCGTAATTTTCGAACCTGATCTGGCAGCATTTCTTGGTCGGCAACCCCGATGCCGACTGGCGCACTGAACTCAGCTGTCACAGCCGCGAACCCTGCAAGATGATCCTGGTGACCGTGGGTAATCAGGATCATCTGTACACTCGTTGCCCTGGCCGCCGCGATCAACTCGACCGGTTCCGCAGGAGTATCGATAATTACCGATTTTCCCGTGCGGACACATGTAATCAGGAACGCGTTGTTTGCGAATCCCGAAACGAACCGCTGAATCGACCATCGCTTACCGGAAAAAATCGTGCTCACAGGCACCTCTCTCAGACTCAGGTCTGGGCACGTAACTACCAGATAAAAAAGAAACGGCGCAGTGAGCGCCGCTTCAAAAACCTATTTTGCCAGAGTTTGACCAGAGGCACAGGTACTCAGGCCTACCCGGCCTACGTAGCCTGCGGTTCTGGGTCGGCGGTGGAGCCCACCTGTTCACCGCTCTCCGGTATTTCGTCGGTCGACACATCGGCAGGCGGAGTCGGGTCGTCGGTCGCCATCGGGCTGGCTGCCAGCGGATCCTTGCCTTCTATGATTGCCACGAACTGTTCGGAATCGATGGTCTCGTACTTAAGCAGGAACTGTGCGATTCCTTCGAGTTCCTTGTCGTGCTCGATGAGCAGTTTATTTGCAACCTCGTCGCCTTCCCTGAGCAGGCGATTGATCTCGTCGTCGATAATGACTTCGGTCTTGAGCGAGTAATCGCGTTCTTCGGACATTTCTCGTCCAAGAAATACAGCGCCACCCTGCCGCTTGCCAAACGAACGGTGAGAAAGCTTATCGCTCATACCGAGGCGCATAACCATTTCGCGGGCGATGCTGGTCGCCTGCTCGAAGTCGTGTGAAGCGCCGGTTGTCACATCGCCAACCTTTAGTACTTCAGCGGCGCGGCCACCCATCGCGCTGGCGATCTGGGCTTCAAGATGCTCTTTCGACGAGTAAGTCCGTTCTTCCTGCTGCCACCGGGTGAACCCGCCCGCCTGACCACGGGCAATGATCGATATTTTACCGATTGGCGCGCCGCCCGGCATGAAATGCGAGACAACAGCGTGGCCGGCCTCGTGGTAAGCGGTAATTATTCGATCTTTTTCGCTTATCACCTTGCTCTTGCGAGCTGGCCCCATCGAAACGCGGTCGATCGACTCGGTCATGTTCTCGAAGCTGATCGTCTTCTGGTTATTGCGCGCGGCAAGCAACGCAGCCTCGTTAATCAGGTTTGCCAGATCGGCACCGGTAAAGCCGGGAGTCTGCCGGGCGATCTCGCCGAGTTCCACATGCTTATCGAACGGCTTGCCCTTCGCATGGACATCCAGAATGGCAGTGCGCCCACGAATATCTGGGTTATCGAGAATGACACGGCGGTCGAACCGGCCCGGACGCAGCAGGGCGGGGTCGAGAATATCCGGGCGGTTAGTGGCGGCGATAACAATTACGTTGGTCGCTGAATCGAACCCGTCCATCTCTACCAGAATCTGGTTAAGGGTCTGTTCACGTTCATCGTGCCCACCACCCACACCGGCACCGCGATGCCGACCAACAGCATCGATTTCGTCAACAAAAATAATGCACGGTGCATGACGCCTGGCTTGCTCGAACAGGTCACGCACACGCGAGGCACCTACACCGACGAACATTTCGACGAATTCGGAACCGGAGATCGAGAAAAACGGTACACCCGCTTCGCCTGCAACAGCGCGGGCGAGCAAAGTCTTGCCAGTTCCGGGAGGGCCAACCAGCAGAACGCCGCTTGGAATTCTTGCACCCAGCGCCTGGAAGCGTTCCGGATACTTGAGGAATTCGACAACTTCTTCGAGTTCCTCTTTGGCCTCGGGCACACCTGCGACATCGAAGAATGTGACGGTTGCCTTTGAACCAACGAACATGCGTGCGCGGCTACGCCCGAAGCCCATCTGTTGGTTACTGTTGCCCTGCGCCTGGCGCATCATGAACAGCAATACTCCGCCGAAAAGAATTAGCGGTAGGAAGCCGAGAAGGATTCCAAAGACGCTTGATAACCCGCCACCTGCATTGACGCGAACGATGTAATTGGCGTTGTCGACACCCGCGTTGCTCAGTAATTCGGCAACGCTGGAGCCGGATTCTTTGTGAGATTTGAACAGGTTCGCGCCATCGGTGATGGTTAGCGCATCGCCATTCACTTCGATCTCGAGTCTCGACGACCCGCTGCTGTTCTTTGCGAGTTCAACAACCTCGTTGATGCCGATTTCCTTCTCTCCGCTAGTCGGAGAATCAACGAACAAGAAGAAAACAGCGATCACTGCACCAATGATCACAAGGTAGACGAGGCTGTTCCGCATCCAGCGGCTGTTCATATTGTCCTGACCGTCCAATCATCTGTTAGAAGCTGGGGGTGATTGGGCCAGATTCGGCTCTGACCCGATTAGTTTGATGGAATTTAGGTCGTTACCACGGTTCATTCGAGTGGTCCGCCGGAGTCAATGGAGACACCGGTGTGCGCTCGAATCTCGCCTGCCGACCAGTTGTAATCGTAACATAGGGGGGTTCTGGTGCTGCATTAGTGGTAGCCCGTGATACGTGCAGGAAGCCATTGAAGATTCGTACTGGTTTCCAATTGAGTATCGGCTACGGGATTGGTATATTTGAGGTTCGACCAAATTTGACACTGCATTAAGTGCGCTCAAATTGCCCGGTTCGGCCCAATTTGAAGTAGCGTAGTCTGGCAGAGAAATCTGCCC
>CAYLWG010000067.1:9373-14105 GCA_964387235.1 uncultured Dehalococcoidales bacterium | reverse complement strand
CGGCACTCCCTGCTGCAATCCGGTACGGGTTTTGATCAATTGTCGATTAGCCCTAATCAACGACGATCACCACTCTGTTGGGTTTGTGGTCTGGGCACTGCTAAAGACGGTGCCAGAACTTACGGAAACCGAGGCTGCGCTGATAACGCTTGAAGCGCACAACACAGGCAAGGGCGTGGTTACCGTGTGCGGTCGGGAAAAGGCCGAGTCGTATCGGGCAAACCTGCGGCGGTATCAGCTCGGCTGCGAAATCGAGCCTGGCTGGTAAAAGCCAAATGCACGGTTCACGGGTGTCGGCGGGTCCACGCCGAGGTGGCCCGGTTGTCGCACCTAAAACTGACCCTTTGGTATTGAATCGGTGTGGCCCGTACTCAACGACATGTCGGTCCGGTGTAGCCAGCCAGATTCGTTCGCGTGACTGCCCACACCGGGGGTGAACCGTTTGGGGCAAGCGGGCGATTCCTTGGGTCGCAGTAGGGGTAATGACCGGGTGATAACTATAGATGTATGGCTTCTGCCCCTGCCTGCCTGATGCGTGCCTGATGCATGACGGACGGCTGACCAACGGGTGATTCGGCCATAAGAAACAGGTTCCCGAGCCGGGTTCGCCATTTGAAGATGAGCCCAACTCTGGTTGAGGAGACCAGCCTAAATGTTCAGTTCAATCAATAGAAGTACGTCTGAGCGCGGTATCACCGGGCTTGAGACGGCGATCATTCTGATTGCATTCGTTGTTGTAGCTTCAGTGTTTGCTTTCACAGTTCTCTCGACCGGTATATTCGCATCAGAGAGATCGAAGGAAACGGTATTCGCTGGTCTGCAGGAAGCCAAAAGTTCAGTTGAAACACGCGGCGCGGTTGTGGCCTACAAGGCAGATCGTGGTGGCACCGACACTATTTACAAGGTCTCGTTTGTCATTTCTAACGCTATTGACGGCGAGCCTGTCGACCTGACGGCTCCATACACGGCCGATGGTTCTGCTACCGACCCGGATATTTCAAGTGGTGCCGAATACAGAACGGTGGTCACTTATACCGACCAGAACCAGTTCATGAATGATGTTCCCTGGAGCGTGGCATGGCTTGGTAATAGCAATGACGATAATTTGCTCGAAGGTGGCGAAAAGGCCGAGATCAGCGTCTGGTTACTGATCCGTGATACTTCCCAGGCGATCACTTCTGGTACGGCGACAAGTTACTGGACTACCGACGTCAACGGAGCGAACGGAATTCTTTCATCTGGCACACTTCTTGGCCGAAACGACAAATTCGCCATCACCCTGAACCCGCCTTCAGGTGCAGTGTTGAGCATTCAAAGGGCACTGCCCGCCCGACTTGATGCGATTATGGATTTGAAGTAAATACCGGTTGATACTTGCCACGGTGTGGAATCGCCCCTGAATTCCACTTCCAATTCCAAGTCTCTCCTAAAAAAAACGGTTGCTCTCAAGCCCCTGAGAGCGATTGTTTTTTTTACCTACCGCTATGTAGTAACAGGTTTGACTTCATACAGCAGATATGGCCTTCACGAACCGTATGAATTGTTGCGATTTGAACGGGTCAGGGGCTGGCATGTTAAAAACAACGGGTGCGGCCAGTTGACCGCACCCGTTTTTGGTTTTGCCGTGTAGTTACTCGAACTACTAGCGCTGGGTTACCAGCGCTCTCGACGACCACCGCCGCCGCCGCCGCCGCCGCCACCGCCGCCACCACCGCCACGGTATCCACCGCCGCCGCCGCCGCCGCCACTGCCACGAGGAGCCTGGTCACGCGCTTCGTTTACAACGATTGGCCGACCGTCAAGATCAGTACCGTTCATTTCTGAAACAGCCTGCTGTGCAGGACCTTCATCGTTGAAGGTTACAAAACCGAAACCACGGGACCTTCCAGTCTCGCGGTCACTAATCACCTGTGCCTCTTCAATATCACCGAACCGCTCGAAAGCTGCTCGGAGGCCGGCGGAATCCGTCGCCCAGGCCAGGCTACCAACAAATAACTTCTTACCCATAAATCAAGCCTCGTTCGTGGAAATCCCATCGAATGTTCACAGTTGAACATATCCTAGTACCGTTCCGTACGGTTATCGTCCCACGATCCGTATTTTGCGCCCCGCCGTCATTTGCACCGCAAAACATCATCTAGGTGATGCAGTCACGCGATGCTCCAGCCGAGCGCACTATAAAGAATAAGCTTAGTTTCGCGGTTTTGGGGAAGTTTATTTACACTGAAATCGGCGAATGCGCATGCAATAAACGCGCAATCGCAAGTAATTTGGCAGTTATCGCAAAGAACCCGGCGTTGAAAAACATTGGCCAGGAGCGCGTCTACAGGTTTTTATTCGGATTCGCCCAAATAGCCTGAATGCAAACGTATGCCGGTCCTTTTATGGCTATCTCAGTTGCGGCCCGTGCCCGACGTACAAAGACTTGCGAAAGTGTGAAACGGTCATTACGGTTCGTGCATGTCGTTTCTGACTCAGTGTTTTCGCTCTGGCGATTTCGTTGACTGGTTAAAACGATAGTTTTCAAAAACGCTCCTAATCCACCAGCGAACCGGCCTAGCGGGTCACGGTTTTTATTCGGATAATCGGGCACATAAGAGAGTTTTTGCTAAGGAGCAATATGATTCAGACGAACGATATTGAACGACCATCGAAAGAGTTAATCGCAAAATTATTCGAGCATGTAAGCGCTGCGACAGCGGCTGGCGACCTCAACAAAATGGGGATCAGGAACGCGTTTATCCAGGGTCCCCTGCCGTTCACTCCTGGCAAAAAAATAGTTGGGCCGGCATTGACCCTGCAGTTCATGCCGAAGCGTGAAGACGAATACCCGGAAGGCGAATACGTCGAGCCAGAAACTCAGTTGCACCGACACGCCCTGTACAACACCCAGAAGGGCGATGTGATTGTTGTCGATGCGCTTGGCAGCATGACGAGCGGTGTTTTTGGCAACATGATGCTGACTTACTTTCACGGGCAAGGCGGCATCGGCGCGATCATCGACGGCTGTATCCGGGACTACCCGGAGAGCAAAGACATCGGTCCGGGGCTGTGGCTCAAGGGCGTTACGCCAAATTTCCACACCCAGACGAATATGATGCCGTTCGCCGTGAACGTCCCGATCAACTGTTCTGGAACTTTCGTTAAGCCGGGCGACATAATCATTGCTGATGACGATGGTGCTGTTGTGGTGCCGATACAGCTTGCTGAAGAACTGGCCGAAAAGGGCCAGGTGCATGCCGAGTGGGAAGAGTTCAGCCGCGAAAAGCTTGAACAGGGAGGCGATTTACGCCGCTACTACCCGCTTACCGATGAGGCACGCCCGGAATACGAAGAATGGAAAAAGAAACACGGTAAATAAAGCGCAATTAACCGCTAGAGCGGCATGTTCTTTCAAGTTCGAGTATTTCAGCTTAAGTATTGAGTTAAGCAGGTTTCGGCTGTACGCTTCCGCTCCAGTGACTATGGCCGACCGCTATCGATTCTTTTCCGGATAGAAAAATGAAACCTGGTTTTTTCACCATGCCCATGCACCCGCCGGGTGCAAACATGACCGAAACGCTGAAATCCGATCTCGACCAGATCGTCAAGCTGGATGAACTGGGTTACACGGAAGCCTGGATAGGTGAACACTTCACGGCCCAGTGGGAGAACATCCCTTCGCCCGAACTGTTCATCGCCCAGGCTATCGGTGTAACCAAAAACATCAGGCTCGGAACCGGCGTGACGTGCATGCCGAACCACAACCCGTTCGTTCTTGCCCACAGGCTCGCACAGCTGGACCACATGTCGGAGGGTCGGCTGAACTGGGGCATCGGAACGGGGAGTTTTCCGGGTGATACACAGGTCTTTGGGTATGACGAAGATGGCGGTGTGGATAGAGGTGCATACACACGAGAGGCTCTTCAAACGATCCTGAAGATATGGGACAACCCTGAACCCGGCCTGTACGAAACGAAATGGTGGAAGTTCAAAATTCCCGAACCACAGGAAGATATCGGGCTGGGGCTGCACGTAAAGCCGTACCAGTTGCCGCACCCCCCAATTGCAGTCGCCGGTGTATCGCCAAATTCGCCAACACTGAAAATGGCGGGCCAGTTCGGTTGGATTCCGATGAGCATCAATCTTGCACCCCCGAGTGTTATCAAGTCGCACTGGGCGTCTATCGAGGAGGGTGCGCTTGGGGCAGGAAAAACGCCAGACCGATCGTTGTGGCGAGTGGCGAGAGAGGTGTTCATAGCCGATACGACTGCCGAAGCGCGCCGGTTGGTTCGTGAGGGCACACTGGCCCGAGACTTCGAGCGATATTTCATTCCGCTGATGACGAAATCGGGCATGCTGTCGATTATGAAAAACGACCCTGACATGCCCGATTCCGACGTTACGATCGAGTATCTGATGGACAATGTGTTCATCGTCGGAAGTGCCGACGAAGTTACGCAGAAGCTGAACGACCTTAACGGCGAACTTGGCGGGTTTGGGACGTTACTTGCGATGGGCCACGAGTGGGACCCGTACGAAGCATGGTACGAATCGATGTCGGTGCTGGTAAAAGAAGTGCTGCCAAAAGTGAGTGCCATTGGCACGTTTTCATAGAGAACGGCAAGAATGGGCCGAATCGTCAGCCCAGACTTCAGTCAGGTGGCTAAGTAAGCGAGGGCAGCGGTCATAGTCCCTTCTCCCGGGGGAGAAGGTCAGGTTGAGGGAGAAGTGCTCAACTGCGCCAAACCCG
>CAYLWG010000067.1:0-9344 GCA_964387235.1 uncultured Dehalococcoidales bacterium | reverse complement strand
CCCGTTCCGTCGCTCGCGCTCTACCCGTCATCCTGGCATTCTGGGTGCCATTGGCACGTTTCCATAAAGATCGGCCAGCTTACTCGCCATCCTGAGCCCTGTCGCCAAAGAAGAGCCTCGCGGCGATCAAGGAACCCACACTTCGCCATCGACTATCAGTTCCTTTATGACCGCTGTTCCGGAACGGCTAATCGAAACCCTCACCTTTACATCGTCGGCACGTTCGATCTCGATGCCCCGGCCTTCTGGTACAAAGAACTGCTCAATGCCGTATTCGATCGTGATTGAATCACCACGTTGCTGCGTCACGACCCCCTTGATAAACAGATCGGTACCGGGCGATGGCCCTCCCGTCTGAACATCGAGTATCTCGAATCGTTCGCTTGCGCTATCTGTTGACGGATCGGGCAGTCCCACATACACGGTGTCGCCTTCACTTATTTCGCCAAGCAATCGATATTGCTTCGAGGTTGGCACAGTTTCACCTCTAATCGGCGAATCGGGCGCATCTTCCGACAGGGGCGGTGGGGGCTTTTCATCACCCTCCGGCACAACAGGCAGGGCCGGTTCGATGAGAATGTTTCCGCCGGTACCGATAGTGCTGATCTCGTAACGCAACACGACAAACTCGCCGCGGAACAGATCGCGCGGGTCTACAGGTACCGTTTGCAAAACAGCGGTTCTGCCGAGCGCGAGGATCGATTCCCTGTACCCGACAATGCCTAGCAAAAACACGATCTGCAGAGCGATGACGACAATAAACAAACGACGGGTTTTACGACTCATCGGATAGCTCCGTGCTGCGCTCCGTTGGCGTACTGCTCTCCAATGGCGTGCTGCTCTCCAATGGCGTGCTGCGCCCCGAGTCGGCCCCTACTGGCATCCCGAACTGACGCAGCAATCGTCGCCTGCCACGTTCCATGGCGTACCCGACACCAAGCAACAACAGCCCCCCCGCAACGAACGCCAGTGAAGTATCCAGCAATCCCCAGGTAAGTTCGAGATAACGTGTTGAAAGGTCGATAACAAAGAAAACGATACCCACGTTTACGAATGACTCACGCCGGTTCACGATTCCCAGGACGATAGACCCGAATATGAGAACCAACAGCAACAGATTGAATGCGATTACGAAGGGTTCGGGCGAACTGAAAGGAAGCGTGGCAACGAACCAGCCTGAACCGATAACGAGGGCGACCGCGCCCGCCTCGGTGAACTTTGATACCTGTGTTCGGCCGGCCATGACTGAATTACGTATGGCAACCGCAACGGCTGCGACTGAGATTGCCGAGATAATCGCCGCCATCACCACGTATTCGACGGTCGTTGTTTGCACGTCCCTGGTGCGGTCGTTCATCAGACCGCGAAAAACGTCATCGAACGAAAGCATGTACGTCACTGCAATCGCCAGCAACGCGCCGGAAACAAGGTAAGGAGCAGCATGAAATTTTAGATTTTCACGGCTAAGGTGCAGCATCCCTAAGGCGTAAATCGCGGCAGCCGTGAGAAGCAGTATCCCCATGACCAGAACGGCGCTTTCAGAGCCGGACGACTGGGATGCCGCCTTCCACGAAACCCCAACGGTGAAGATGCCCACAGCCATGACGGTGATGGCCTTTGAACGAGTTATATAGGCCAGCGGTAATACGCCAAGAAACCACCAGATCATCAGGTCGGGGCTATCTATGGGCAGATGATATATCTGTGCCACCAGGAACACGTTGGCACCAAACCACGCTGCCGCTGCGAACATGATCGCCCCGCCGACGCGCGGGTAGCCCCTGACAAACAGGAGCTGGTATCCGACCCAGTAGGCGAAACTCTGCCCCACGATGAGCAAGAAAAGTTTTGGAATTGCCGGGATGCCATTCCAGTTGGATGCGACGAACGAGATTATTCCTGAAATTATCAGGATGGCCCCGAGTGTGGACAGAACGACGACCAGCCTGTTGAACCGAATGCTTAGTCGAAACGGCTGTGGGCCGGTTGATTCGTAGCCGAGTATCGCCTCCGCCTGATCGTCTGTAATCAGGTCGGAATCGCGCCATTTGCCAATCCTGCCAGCCAGCCAGCGTTGTCGCCCATTGTCTGTGGATTCAGCACGGTCGATGACTTGTTCGGGATCGTCGCCCGGGGTCTGTGCTGTCATGTGTTCAAACCATACTCGATCATCGTTACGCAATCACTACCGAGCCTGCCATGACGAGTGATGTGAGCGGGCCGGGTGCTTGTGACAGATTTATGTGACGGATTATATGAACGACCGGCCCGGTTGTGACTTATGGGCTTGCGGCAGATTTTCGCACAAAAAAACGCCCCCGAACAGTAGTCGGGGGCGTTTGTGTTTTCAGCTGGTACCCCAGGCGTGAATCGAACACGCGACACACGGTTTAGGAAACCGTTGCTCTATCCACTGAGCTACTGGGGCACGGTAACTATTCTAAGTTGTGATCGCTCCGGGATGAAGCGCTGAAAAACAAGTGTGCAACGGAATTTGTTAGCACTCGAGTAAGCTGTGGGCCAGCAGGCACGACGATTTCGAGTCTGTCAGGCATCGGAACGGTGTCGCCGATAGACAACTTCTTTCTGTTGGGATTTTCCCCGTTGGGGGCCGGGATTGAAGGAGTTTTTCGTCCTGGCAAAGGAGCCGTTGAGCACGCGGTGATTACCCACCAGCTTTCCCCTCACCTCAATCCTCTCCCCGGGCGAGGAGGTTTTTTGAGTAACCCTGAGCCCGGCTTTGTTCAGTCGTCGACCGGATGATCTGTGTTGTAGATATTCCGCCAGATAGTCCAGTTGCCCAGTTCATCTCGTTTGAACAGGTTGATGAATTTGCCTTTCATCTTCACCGGCTCTCCACCGTATTTCGGGGATATTGCATAAGCAAAAATGCCACGGCAGTAAGCGATAGTTTCGTGAACTTCAATTTCTTCGATTTTCGCGGCCATACGAGCGGAGATAGATTTGAAGAACTCACGCTGGTGATCGACGATTGCGGTTCTGCCGACCACCGCGGGGCGATCGGGCATCATGAGAATCGCATCCTCATTGAGTATGTCGTCCAGTTCCTGAACATCTGATTTGCTGGTGGCCTGAGCGTAACGTCCCACAAGCTCAGTTATCGCATCGTGATCGTCGTCGGACACAGAAAATCCCCCATCGCCCATATTCCGCCCACTATCGAGCCAGCTATCGAACCAGAATATTTTCGTAATGCACCACGATGCTGGTGGAGGCAGTACCATCATGCTCCGCGACTATACCCAAACCGGCCCGAATGTAAAAAAACAGCCACCAAAGCCCAGCAATCGCCCTCTCTGGCCCGCATTCCGGGTTGAAGGTATACCACACGCAGGACAAGCACCAGAATTTGGCGTACTAAAACGACCGTGGTCAGTGGCCCTCGCCCGAGCCGCCAAGTCCGGAGACTGTGACCCTGTATGACGGGTCTTTCGTGGGGTCGGTCTCGACGATGACGTCTGCCTTTTCGAGTATTCGCTGGCAGTTCTTGCTCAGGTGCAACAGGCGCAGGCGCCGGTCAGCGCGCTGGTAGCGTCTTGCCAGATCGACTATAGCCTCGATACCCGAATGGTCCCACACCCGCGAATGCCGGAAATCGATAACGACCTCGACAGGATCGTGCGGTGGGTGGAACAGGTCTCTGAACGAAGTGACCGAAGCGAAAAAGAGCTGTCCGTGCAGGGTGTAAACACGCCGATCCGGATCCTCGGACGGGCTTATTTCGACATAAATCGACCGCGCCGTGTTCCATGCGAACACCAGGGCAGAAACGATCACCCCAACAACCACCGCTATAGCGAGGTCGGTGGCGACAGTTACTGCTGAGACGAGAATCATGATGAACGCGTCGGAAACCGGCACTTTTCGGATGATGCGCAGGCTGGACCACGAGAAAGTCCCGACTACCACCACGAACATCACCCCAACAAGCGCTGCTATCGGAATCATTTCGATCAGTGGCGAGGCGACCAGAATGTAAATAAGCAGCAACACTGAAGCCACGATCCCTGAAAGCCGCCATCTGGAGCCGGACTTCATGTTGATCATGCTCTGGCCGATCATGGCGCACCCGCCCATGCCGCCAAAGAAGCCCGTAATCACGTTGGCCGCACCCTGCGACACGCATTCGCGGTTGTTCTGGCCCTTCGTATCGGTAATCCCGTCGATAAGCGACATAGTGAGCAGCGATTCGATCAACCCGATTGCAGCAAGGATGAATGCGAACGGAACGATGATACGGAGAGTTTCGAAAGTGAACGGTACGTCGGGCACGCCAAACGTCGGTAGTCCGCCTGCGATGCTCGACAGGTCGCCGACCGAGGGGGTGTCGATGCCCCCGAAAATGACCAGACCGGATACGACGAGTATCCCCGCAAGTGCGGCCGGGAATCGGTTGGTAACCCTGGGCAGGACGTAGATGACTGTCATGGTGATTGCCACCAGCCCGAGCATGATCGATAAATCGCCGGCGGGCAGCCACGAAACACGCCCGTCGCTACCTTCTGTTTTGAAGCTTTCCAGCTGGGCGAGAAAAATGACGATTGCCAGCCCGTTTACAAAGCCGAGCATTACCGGGTAGGGCACCATGCGGATGAGCCTGCCCTGTTTCAACGCTCCGACTGCCATCTGGATGATTCCCATCAGCACTACTGTGATGAACAGGAATTCGATGCCGTGGCCCTTTACGAGTGCGACCATCACTACGGCGAGTGCGCCGGTTGCGCCGGAGATCATTCCGGGACGTCCGCCAGTGACCGATGTGACGAGCCCAACGATGAAGGCTGCGTAGAGGCCGACGAGTGGGCCGACTCCGGCGACGAAGGCGAAGGCAACTGCTTCGGGGACGAGGGCGAGTGAGACTGTTAGCCCGGCCAGTACCTCGGTACGAATCCGGGCCGGAAGTGAGAGTTCTTGCATTAACTACTGCAGGGGGTGCGTGAAATATTTTACAAACAGCCTTCCTTTGTACACCGCGATTCCCTTCAATTGTTAACGCACCGTTACGGTTTTCCGCAGATCAGGCAGGGGCGGGCACCAAATTCGCCAAAATCACTGCTGGTGGGAGTATCGACGGTTGTTCGGGCAGGCGGGAGTGTTAGCGCGAGATAAGAGTGCGACTCGTAAAAATTTGCCCTGAATCTTTAACTACGGGACGGCAACAGTCGGTGTAGTTAAACGCTCTTACCGTGTGGTATTGCCGTTGTTTAAAGCTAAAAAGGGTGGGATTGGCTGGGCGAGCCTACGGAGTTTCAATCCGAGTATTCCCGTCAATACGGTTGTCCCATTTGAACGGAGTCAACTGTATTGGACTCGCCGTATTACTCGGGTCGAAGGTTGCCGACATATGTTGCAGAATGTCTTGCCCGAGTAGTGATGGGAGAGCATTGTCGGCACCGGAATCAAGTGATAAAAGAATCGAAGGATCGTAGCGGTATAGAGTACCGTCTTGAGCCTCGAAAGATATCGATGCGGCCCGACGCGCAAATCGGCTCACTCCGCCAATTCCCTCAAGCATTTCATCGGGTGTCAGATCCTTGATGTCGATATCAAGCGCCCAGATATCTATTGGATTCAACAACGTGATGTCGGCCCCGGTGTCTATGAGGAAACGTACGGGCAATACCGTGCCTAGATTGTGACACCTCACCCGCGCCATTACCCGGGGATGCGTGCCTTCGTACCAGCCGGGTATTAGTGACAAAGCCTAAAGAATCATAGCCATCGGTTCGCGACTGACGAATTCGACGATCACTTCGGATTTATCCCAGCCTCGACGTTTCAACTCATCTGATGCTTCGCCGAACGACACCTTCTTGAATGCGACGCGCCCGTTGCGGAACACTATCCAATTCCCGGCGTGCCTCGATCGAATACCCGGTAATTTCTCGGAGAAATCTACTGCCGCTTTCCGAGCTCGTCCGAGCGACTCACGCGCCTGCTGAATTTCTTTTTCCGATTCACGGTTCAAATTACGCGCCTTAGCACGCTGGTTGGTGGTCATCGGCTGACTCCAAGTTTTCCAATCACAGATTCCACATTTACATTCTTAACGAGCAACCGCTCTCCCGACAATAATGGCCGGAGTGTACCAGAGGTACGTGAACGATTTTCGTGCAGGGTTCGAGAAAAACAGAACCGGTATACCCAATTATGTATTACGTGCCCGCAACACAAAATGATTTGAAATGTGGATTGAGTGTTAGTTGGTTTATCATCCGTATCTGCGTTGTACGAAAGAATTTTGGCAAAAATTACGCTCAGTCGAACACTCTTAGTCGTTGACGCGAAAATTCAATAGAACGAATTCTCGGTGATTTCTGTATTCGATTTCAGATTGCCGTAAATCTTCGAATTACACAATCGGTCGTTAGCACATCGTGTTTCCCGCACCGCTATACCTGTATTCGAGGAATTTTCCTCAATGAGCGTCGTCACCCACCACCCGCCCCGCAGGGATAACCCTCAGATAGCATGATTTCAGACTGGCGTGACAGGCATTTCACAGATATTCTGACGCCCGCGACACCGCGTAAAATTAGTCGTGTGGGTGCGCGCCCCGTCACGCCCCGTTGTGAAATTATTTTGTGATTCGACCTGGAGAAATCAAGCGTATGTCAGCTAACGGTAGTTCAACCGTCACCATCCACTCTGCAACAACCGCCCCAAAAATAACGGACCAGTCAGTACAGTTGCCCGAGTATGACCGAGAGCGTCTGGAAGACATCGGTTTCCTGACATCGATGACGTTTGTATTGCTTGGCAACTATCATCAAACCGGCCACTTCGGTGGCCCAACGGCCTATACGCCGTACACAGTTGCGTGCCACCTTGCCGGCCCCGAAAACGGCGGCATGACGTTCGACTACCGCCAACCCAAGCACCCGTTTGCCGACAGGTTCATGCTCGCTGGCGGGCACAACGCCCCGGCCACCTACGGGCTGTGGATCGTCATGGGCGAGGCTTTAGCCCGAAAGCATGCAGCAACCGGCGACGACCGCTACAAAGCCGACCCGAAGACATCCATGCTCGCCATAGACTCACTCGGGTTCCGCCGTGGTGCTGGCGCATTAAAGACACTGCTCGAAGATAACAACCTGACAGACCACCCGATAATGGCGCAGGCCAAGCTACGCGGGATCAGGGCACTGGCCGGACATTCGGAAACCACCGACATGACCAACGATGTAAACGGAGGTCCATCAGGTATCGGAATAGCGACCGCGGCTGGAAAGGCCGCCTTCTGGGACATGATGGGCGCCGACCCTTCTCTCAAAATCATCGCTATCGAAGGCGAATTCGCCCTCACATCCGGTCATTCCCAAGAATTTAAAACACAGGCGGTTGCACAGCGTGTCGGCAAGCGGCTCAGGGTACTCCTCTCTTACAACAACGCCGGCATCGACGATGAGCTGATCGGCAGCGTCGTTAAAGAAGAAACATACCGCATCGAAGAACAGTGGTCTTCATATGGCTGGAACGTATTCACTGTTGACGACGCAACTGACTACGACCAGGTTGTGGCGGCGCTAAAAACTATGGAGGACTGGGATCCTGCCGACCGCCGCCCGATGATCGTAGTTGGAAAGACGGTTAAGGGTTTCTGGCCGGGTGCGAAGAACGGGCAGCTCCCGGGCGGAGTAAAGCAGGTCATCGATCACGATAGTCATGCTTACGGCATGCCGATGAATGGCGAATACTTCGTGGCTCTGGCCGAGTCGTTCGAGCAGAAGTACGGTGTCACTTTCGAGGGAATCCGCGACGGCGCGGTTACCGACCCGCGCGAAAACCTGTTGCAGCTGAAGACCAACATCGATATCGCACTTTCAATACTCGATAAAAACGGCCTGGGAGACTGGCTCGCTGAACGCCTGGTTGAACTGGGCGATCAGGTTAACGACAACCTGCCCCTGCGTGTCGATCCCGATATCGACCCGTTCCTTGATGAACGGCTACTCGTGAAGAACCTGCCGACCGAGGCGACGACCGTTTCAGTCGAAAACCCTGTAACCGGCGAAAAGAAGGATGTGAACATCACTCTCTTCGAACAGCCCGGTGCGGTGAAGGGCACACGTCGGGCGATTTCCGAGATTCTCAAGTGGATGAACTACGTAACGGACAACCGTTTCGTTATCACAGCTGCCGACCTCGCAGGGTCGATCAACGTTGATAGCGGCTCGCTCTGGGGGCACTACGACCCGGTCGACAACATCGTTGGCACTCGCCTGAAGGCAGCTATCCAAGAGGCCGGTAATGCTTCAACGGCGGTCGGGTTCACCAGTCAGTCTCTTTCTAAAGACCCGAACAAACACGTCGGCGTATGGTCGCTTTCAGGCACATACGGGGCCTTTACGCCGCTCATGTACCTGCCGCTCCGAGTTTGGAGCCAGCAGAACCAGGATAGCCCGTTCCGTATCGGTGTGGCACACATTCTTGCCGGTCACTCTGGCCCTGAAACGGCTGCCGATGCCCGGACTCATTTTGGAATTTTCTCTCCGCAGGTCTGGAAATTGTTCCCGAAGGGACAGGTGATCGTACTCAGTTTCTGGGATTACAACGACGTGGCCGCCGGTTACTTCGCTGCTGCTGAAATCGCAGCGCGCGACCCGAAGGTCGGCATCATTGTTATGGAGGTCGCAAGGCCCGACTTTGCCGTAGCCGACCGTTCGAAGTTCGCCGATACCGACCCGCACGCGGCGGCCAAAGGCTTTTACGTGATTCGAGATTTCGAGCCGGGCAAGCCAAAGCATGGCGTGGTTGTTTCGCAGGGTTCCAGTTCGACTGTGAACCTTGTCAGCGTTCTTCCGAAGCTCGCAGAGGCCGGGGTGAACGTGAAGGTGGTTGCGGCGATCAGCGAAGAACTGTTCGACCGGCAGCCACAGTCGTACAGGGACAGCGTTTTACCCGAAACTGCGAAGTTCGACATGATGGTGGTCACCACGGGAACCCGCCGTGTATGGCCGGTAACCGGTGTTGGTCCGCTGACCGATGAGTATTCGCTTACGTCGGATTGGGACAACCAGTGGCTTACGGGCGGTACTGAGGACGATGTCATCAAAGAGGCCCACCTCGATGAGGACTCAATCTTCGATGCGGTGAAGCGATTTGCCGATGAGCACGACGCCCGGATGTCACGCCAAAAGGCAGCGTTTATTTAGCGGCGTTGGCTCTGGGCGGGGCGTTAGGCTCCGGGCGGGGCGTTTGCTCCGGGCGTCGTAGAACGACTTGGTCGCCGTTTCGGCAAATCACGCTTTGCTCCGGCGGGCGTTTTGCTCCGGGCGTCGTCGAACGACTTGGTCGCATTTCGGCAGATCACGCTTCGCTCC
>CAYLWG010000066.1:0-14218 GCA_964387235.1 uncultured Dehalococcoidales bacterium | reverse complement strand
CCCGCGGAGCTGCATATGCGACCAAGTTCGCCTCGAACGCCCGGAGCTAAACGCAAACGCCCGGCGACTAAAAGGAAATAATTCGATGAAGCGGATACTAATTGCTGGTTGCCAACAGGAGGTTTCGACCTTCAACCCGGTGTTGAGCAGGTACGAAGACTTCAACATAGCCCGCGGCGACGAGATCATCGAACGCAGCATGGGCAAGAACTCGGCGATTGCCGGAGCAGTGAACCTGTTGCGTGCCGATGGCGATATTGAAGTCGTGGCCTCGTACTCAGCGGGAGCTACGAGCGCAGGCCCGCTCGAACGCAGCGGATGGGAGCGACTTTCAGGCGAATTCCTCGATGCGTTGCGACCGTTCGCTGGCAAAATCGACGGCGCGTACTTCGCCATGCACGGTTCAATGAGCGCGGAAGACGAACTCGATCCCGAGGGCTACCTGCTTGAAGAATCGAGAAAGATTCTGGGCGAAAACCCCCCGATCATCATCTCTCAGGACATTCATGGCGTTCTCACCACAAAAATGCTTCGGAATATCGATGGCGTGGCGATTTATCACACTTACCCACACGTCGATTTCGCCGATACGGGTGAGCGGGCAGCACGCCAACTCCTGCGGATGCTCAATACCAGCACCACAAAGCCGATCACGGTGCGGGTAACAATTCCCGCACTCGTTCGCGGCAACCAGCTCATCACGGAAACGGGTCTTTTCGGAAATCAGGTCAGGTACCTGAAAGAACTTCACAAAGACCCGCGCATCCTGAATGCCGGGTTTCAGATAGGAAACCCATTCACCGACGTGCCCGAACTCTGTAGCCAGGTGATAGTCGTGACTGATAACGATGAAAATTTCGCCCGAGAAGTGGCCCAGAAGGCTGCCAGCGAATTCTGGGGTAACCGGCTGGAAATGCATGCCGACTTGATCGGGCTGGAAGAAGCGGTTGCGAAAGCAGCGAGGATGAAAGGTCCAATAGAATTCACCGATGCTGCCGACGCCCCGAGTTCGGGTGCTTCAGGCGACAGCAACGCCATCGTCGCCGAGATGATCCGCACCAACTACCCGAAAACCGTGCTTGCGCCAATCGTCGATGCTTCAGCGGTTGTTCGCGCCGTGGAAAAGGGAATTGACGGCAGGATCACCGTGAAACTTGGTGGGTCGCTCGACAAACGGTTCACTCCAATCGAAGTCAGGGCAACTGTCGTCTCTATCTCGGATGGGACATTTCCGCTCGAAAAATGGCCCTCTATTGAACATGCGGGCCCCACAGCCGTACTCGAGGTCGGGAATATAACGTTCGTTGTGTTCTCGCGGGCGGTAAACCTGGTCGACCGTGCCCCGTTCTACGCCAACGGGCTTGACCCGAAAAAATTCCATTCGATCATCGTCAAGTCGCCGTGCTGCGAGCCTGAATTCTTCGACGACTGGTGCGAAACCCGCTTCAACGTCGATGCACCCGGCTCGACAAGTGCCGATCTGCCATCACTGGGTCACACCATCTGCGCCCGCCCCATGTTTCCACTCGACGAAAACGTAGAATTTGTTCCTGAGCCGCAGGTGTTTTCACGCTGGTAATTTGCCGACCCTCCCTCGCCCCCCGGGACGGAGAGAGTTAAGGGTGTGGGTCGCACGTGTTCGTGCTAATTCACCAACTGTAGAGCTGACTAACAACCCCGATTTCCCGACCTCTGCGGAGGGACCTCGCGGCCAGCAGCTAACTTGTCAGCCACAGTGGCCTTTACGCAAACTGCACGGCTGGCTACAGAAGCGCAGTAACAATCGAGATCCCTCGGATGCACTCGGGAAATCGACATTCAACATTCCGGCGAGTGCCGTCATGTGTGCTTGTGCGCCGAAGCAAAACCAACATAATCCGCTTCCCCCTTCGGGAGGCGGATGCCCACTGGGCGCGAGGGAGGCCCCAGATTGCTCTGGTGCCCAAGTACGCCTCGTACGCCCGGCACATAAAGAAATATGGTGGAGCTGCGGGGAATCGAACCCCGGACCTCGTCATTGCGAACGACGCGCTCTCCCAACTGAGCTACAGCCCCCTTTTCGAAACACGCAAAGCCTGGCGCACAGGCGCCCGACTCGGGCATGTTTCGGAATGCGGAACGATTTCAGCGTAGCAAATAGCCGTTCATAAGTCTCAGCACCACCCCAAACTGGTGCTACTATTTTGCCGATTCGTATCGACCGCCGCCATCGGGAAAGTTTTAGTATCGGCTGTCGATTGCGGGTAGTTATCCGACCGAATTCGAGGTAAAAATTGCTAAAGCACTTTCAAGTGCCTGACGATATAGCTGTGAGAGTGCCCGTAGACAAACTGCGCGCCACAACAGAACAGGTATTCATGCACTGCGGCGTGCCGGAATCGGAAGCCAGACTGGGCGCAGACGTCCTGATATGGGCCGACGAGAGCGGGATCGACACTCATGGCGTATCGAACATGCTGCGGGCCTATGTTTCCAGGTATAACGCCGGCGATATTAACCCCAATCCACAGATGAAAATCGTGAAGGAAACCCCTTCAACGGCGACTATCGATGGCGACAACGGTCTGGGTCTGATGATCGTTCCGAAAGCAATGGAAATTGCGATTCAGAAGGCCAGGGAAGTCGGCACTGGCGTAGTGGTAATCCGTAACTCCGGCCATCTTGGCGCCGCGGGCTACCATGCCATGATGGCCGCCGATCAGGACATGATCGGGTGGTGCATGACCGCGGGTGGCAAAGCGATGGTGCCGACGTTTGGTGCGGAAGCCCAGCTGGGAACGAACCCGATAGCTTTCGCTGCCCCCGGTAAGAACGAACCTGCTTTTATGTTCGATGCGGCTATGACCTCGATCGCCGGAAACAAGATTGGCCTTGCGAACCGGATGGGCAAGGGGATGTCGCCAGGGTGGGTTGCGAATGATGATGGAACACCCGACATGGAAGGCGGGTCTACTGCCGATTTCTCAGCGAATTCGTTGCGAATGCAGTTGCCGCTTGGTTCGACCCGTGAACTCGGATCCCACAAGGGTTACGGCCTCGGGGTGATGGTCGATATTCTGTGTGGCCCGCTTTCGTTTGCCCCCGGATTCGGCACTCTTTCTCAGAGCAGGCGCGCTCACTTCGTCGCTGCCTATTCGGTTGAAGCGTTCGGTGATGTCGATGAGTTCAAGGAAACCATGGACGGCATGCTGAAGGGGCTAGCCGCAACTAAGCCGATGCCGGGGCACGACCGTGTGTTATACGCGGGTTTACCAGAGCATGAAACGAGAATCGAACGACGCGAGAAGGGTGTGCCGCTGCATCCAGAAGTTGTCGACTGGTTCCGAGACATCTGCGCCGAGTTCGAAATTCCGTTCGATCTGGCATAGTCAGCAAATTTACCGACGGTGCGATATCGGGTCTTGAACGATCAGTTCCGTCACCTCACGGTGTCTCTGGTGGCACTTTTCCGAAAACTTCGTCATCGCCATCGAAATCCCCGGGTCTCGCAGGAGTCCGGTCGTCCTCGTAGTACACGTCGCGCACTAAGCCAAGAAATATCGAAAACTCACCCGGCAGCGTATTTTCGATATTGAGTAACGCGGTGGTCTGCTCCTGATCGGTCATGGCCGAAAACCCGCCAATCGCATGCGCCGTCAGATCCAGCGAAAGCGCCTCGACCACTCGCATGAACGCCGACAGCGCAGAATCGTCGCGGCTTGCACGCTCTTCGATTTCGTCGAGCAATCCGAGCGCGCCCGCACCGGGTTCCGCGTCAACGCTCGGAATCAGACGGTCGAAAACACGGGTGAGAGTAACGCGGTCGGCATCGGTTAGCGTGCCATCCTGTTTCGGCATATTTTTAAGGTGGTCCGAACGAGTTTGAAAATTCTATCGACTGGTTGCAAGTGTAAGTGACCGGCAGGCTGACCACCCCAGGCTATTTGCGATTGAGTCCTCAGGTCGTACTCTTTTAGCCGACGGTGCAAACAATATGCCGCCGCGCCAGTTGATTACGCAATTATCAACTTTCATGAAACGGAACGAAACGGGAAAATCAATGCTCAAGGGTGTTCTGGTTGGGTTCGGAATTATGCTCGCATCACTCGTAATCCCAATCGTTCACTATGTAGCGGCCCCTGTGAGCCCATTCATAGCAGGGTTCATCGGCGGTGGCATCGCCAAGATCGATCAAGACGGAATAATCAAGTTCGGTGCGTTGATGGCTGGCTTGATGTTGATACCGGTTGCGATTGTTCTGGTTATTAAGTTTGTGTTCGGAGTTGACGAAATACTGCGGATACCAACTACATGGTGGATGATTGCCGTACTGGTGCTAATTCCCTACACATGGTTTGGTGCCACTCTGGGAGCGCTCGGTGGCTACCTGATTCGCCGCGGCCAAGCCGACGAATCTGCTTAGAGACTATCTCAAAACTCCCTCTCCCGCGGGAGAGGGTTGGGGTGAGGGGAAGGTCACTGGGTAGACAGCACCCGTTCGAAAAAACTACACCATTATCGAAATCTTTCCCCTCAACCTCGCCTTCTCCCCGGGAGAAGGAACCATTTACGCCGCTGAAAGTACTTTTGGGATAGTTACTTAGTCGGGCCGACACGACCGCATCAAATCCAATGTGCTGAATTCCCCGCTGCGATAGTGTCTCACCGAAACGATGTATCCCCGCTAAGTAACTATCCCAAAACACGTCGGTCGGCGAAGGTCAAATTCCTTCTCCCCGGGGAGAAGGTTAGGTTGAGGGGAAAGCTATCGATGGCTGAGTCAAAGCCGTCGAAAACGTGCTTTCAAATTAGTAACTTTCCCCTCACCCCAGCCCTCTCCCAAAGGAGAGGGGGTTTTGGGAGAGTTACTAAGGTGAAGCCGCCAGATCGTGTGTCGCATCGTGGGCCAACTGCATCCGCCGGCGCATCACTTTCGGGTCTGGAACAATGATTATCGGCCCAACCGCGCCTCGGGCCAGCCTATCGGCGGCGCTCCCCAGTATTGACCTGCGAAACCCCGAGCGCATCTTCGATCCGGTAATTATCCACGATCCGGGATCAGCGACCTGAAGCGAGTGGACGTGTTTGACAAGGTTGCCTTTGGCGTATTCGACTTCCACGTTAACGCTATCGACAGAGAAATATTCGAGTATTTTATTTTCGATCTCGGCACCAGAAACCGTATTGGATTTCGCCGCGGGCAACACTAACTTGATGAGGGTACGGCTGGCACCCGCAAGGGCGCTGGCGATAGCCATTACGGATTCGATATTGCTACGACCGCCCGGAAGTATCAGCGACTTCGGGGCGCGGGGGGGAGCGCCGTTCAGGCTTACGTTGTGCGGATTAACGATAAGCAGCGGTGCCGCAGTAGCTTTCCATAGTTTATCCAGCAAACCGAGCGACAACAGCCGTTGAACCCTGGAACGCGGAACGGCGGCGATAGCGATAATCCCAAACAAACTGGTCGCAGAGCGTGACGTGATCATAGCTGCCGCATCACCTGTCGCAATGCCCCAGCGAGACTTCACCGCATGCGGCCCGAGCCTGCTGACAACCTCTTCGAGGTACGCTGCTGCCAGCGCGGTGCCTCGGTCATGGGGTGCATCAGGGTATTGCACCTGCCCCGGCCTCGCCCCCCTGGCAGGGTGAGTTGCTGGAAGGCTGTGAAACAGCGTCAGCTCGCCAGAGAACCAGTCGGCAATCATCGAGGCGAACGGCAGGATTTGCTCCGACCTGAAATCGCCGTTAAGCGGAACCAGGACACGGTTTAAATTTAGTACGTCACCGCGTCCAACCGCCTGACGCCTGATCTCATCCAGAGTCCGGGTGTTCTGTTCTGATTGCTGTTTCTGTTGCTGCGCCATCGTTCATCTTCTAAAGCCGTCTACTAAAGCGAGTTTATCGCTTTCATGAACAATGCAAGCCGATTGGTCTGTTCGCCGATTTCGATGTTTTCATCTTCCGCATGCAGGTTCTGGCCTTTCGACCCGAGGCCATCGGCTGAAGGAACACCCATTGCTGCTGTGAGGTTCGCATCGCTTCCGCCGCCGGTCGATTCCTCTGTCAACTCGAAACCGAACTCATCCGCCCATCCGACCAGCGTCGTCGTCAGTTTTACCAGTTGGGGGGTTAGTGGCATTGGCGGACGATGGAACCCACCTTCGATCTTGAGCGACGTTCCTTCGACAGCGGGCCTGAGCGAACGAATCTGCGCTTCGATCTGCTCTGCCTGAACCGTAGTGTTCACCCGAACATCGATTATCACTTCGGCGTAAGCGGGAATCGTGTTTCGGGCAGAACCACCTGAGACCAGCCCGGTATTCACCGTAATGCCGGCCGGCCAATCGTTCATCGCCTGTAGATCAATTATTTTCTGTGCGAGTTCGTGAATAGCAGAGGCTCCACGTTCCGGGAATGCTCCGGCGTGACTTGCCTTTCCTTCGACAGACAGGCGGAACTCGCCCACTCCTTTGCGCTGGGTCTTCATCACACCTGCCCCGGCCTGTCCCGGCTCCATGATTAACGCATAGGCCGCTCCTACGGCAAGCTTCTCAACAATGGACCGTGACGATGGGCTACCGACCTCTTCATCGGTATTGAACAGAACTTTTATTGGTCGGTCAGGCCAGAGGCCGTTTGCCCGAAGTATCCTGAGACCGACGATAGTGGTAGCTATTCCAGCTTTCATGTCGAGCACGCCGGGGCCGTACATCCGCCCGTCACGTTCGGAGTAACCCATTCTTGCCAGAGTGCCTATTGGCCAGACAGTGTCCAGATGGCCTATCACGAAGGCATGTGGCATTCCCGAACCACTTTTTTCACCCGGCCAGCTTGCCGATACATGGTCGCCGTATTTCGGGTCGGCATGAATCTTCACCTCAGCGCCAAGAGTCTTCATCAGGTCCGCAACAAACAGAGAAATACGGTCGTTTGCGGCTTTGTCGCTGGTGGGAGTTTCGATCAGTACCAGCTGCTCAATGAGATCGAACAGCTCGGTTTCATGAGTTTTTGAAAGAGCCAGCCAGTTGGTCAACACGGGTTCCTCGGCAACGTCAGAGGTTTTCTAAATTCTGAGTTGCGAGGATTGTAGGTGCGCCGGGCAGAATGTGCGCTATGAAACTCAGCCGGTCTCGCCCGCTGTTTCGGGTGCGACAGACTCATCGAGCGCCTGAATAAGCTCTGGCTTCGGGGCAAAATTCTCGAAGCGGTGCGTAACGATGCCATCTGGCCCGACGATAAACGTCCACTCCTGCGATACAAGGCCCCACTCTTTGAGTAAAGGCGTAAGCATGGCTTTATCCAGATCGCCCTGAATTTCGCGTGGATTCGTGTATAAATCGACATGCACAAAGTCGACACGGTCGCCATATTCTTCGCGCAACTCGCCAGCGACTTCTACCTGCGGGCCGCACACCGCGTTAGTGCAAAAAGCTGGACTGGCGAACACGATTAGCAGTGGGCGGTCGCGTTCGAGTGCTTCCGATATCGAGTAGCGGTAAAGCTCCGGGTCACGGTAGCTGCCGGTAGTGAGTTCAGCGATGCTCCCGACACTGGCGATGGTGCGACTGTCGCTTGAAGGTGCCTTTTGCCCGACCGAAATGGACATTGCCGATTCGGCGACCGGGAACCTTACCTCGAAAGGAGCAGTCGAACCATCTGCTCGTGGAATCTCGGCAGATACCGACCATAACCCGGCGCGTTCAAATTTGAACACTGCCGAGTGAATACCCCGCGTTCCGAACGGGAATTCGTAAAAGCGTGCGAGTTCAGAATCGGAGACTGTCGTGTCGGGTTCTGAGTCGTATCCGTCCGGGTAAAAGTTCGATACCAGCCTGATTACAGGAAACTTGATTAGCCCGCTGGCATCACTCAAAACGAGTGCAAAGCGCTGCGTACCGGTGCCGAGGTCAGGGGTTGCCAGAACCAGGTTGATCTCTTCGGAGATCGCCGTCCACTCAGGCACAGGGGTCGCCAGTACGTCCAGTCCCGAACCCGCTACTCCCGATGCCCCACCGGAAGCTGTGATCGACGCTGGCTGCGAATCTGGCACTGTTTCTTCGGAAACCACCGCCGAACCACAAGCGATCGCCGCAAGGCCTACCAGGCCGATAACGATGGCCCGCAGTCCGTATCTTGAAAATGGAGCAATGTTTCTCATGGCGATCTGTATTACAGACCTTCCTTGTTGACGCCGAACGTGAAGGCGTTGACCGCAAAGCCAGATGAGTTAGATGCCAGTTTCACGATATATTCGCCAAATTCCGGAACTTCCAAAAACGCATACAGCTTGGCGGCTTCCACGATGAAATAAGATCGACCCTGATCGTCGAACAATATGTCGACCCCGGCTTCATCTGGCCTCAGAGGTCGGTCGTCTATCTCAACAAACACATCGAACGGCTCGGCATCTCCCGGGTTAATCACCACGTTTGCGCTACGACCGACGAAGTGGAACACCAGGTAATCTTCAAGGTCTTTTGTTTCGCGGGCATGAACGATCGCATCCGCACGGTTAGTCCATAACCCCTGCAAGAAAAACTGCTGCGGGGTGTAAGCACCGACATCGACGTACTCACGAGTCACGCCGGGCGTGATGTAGTACTGTTCCTGACCGGCGTATATGCCGGTCGAAGTGTAGTTACGCTCGTAGCCGCCGTACAACTCGCGGGTCACTCGGGTAGCGAGTGGATCGCGCCCTACGCCTTCGCCACTACCGATAGGGATATCCGAAACATCCCACCCAGCCTCGGTGAGGGCATCACGAATCGCCTGTTCGGCTTCAAGGTAGGCACCCTCTCCAAAATGCCGGTACCTGAGCTGACCATCGAGACCGATCAGGTATTTGGCAGGCCAGAAGCGGTTGCGGAATGAATCCCACGTCTCAAAGTCGTTGTCGAGGGCGATGGGCCATTTAATTCCCTGTCGCTCGACTGCTTCAATGACGTTGTCATAATCCTTCTCGAATTCAAACTCGGGAGTGTGTACACCAAGAATCACCAGCCCACGGTCGGCGTACTTGGCGTGCCACTCTCGCAGAAACGGGAAAGTGCGTATGCAGTTAACACAGGTGTAGGTCCAGAAATCGACCAGCACAACGTAGTTTTCAGCGAGCTTCTCTTCGATTGTGAACGGTTCGGAGTTTATCCACGAATCGATCCCGTAAAGCTCAAGCACACCCTTCGGGTACTGTGGCAGCGACGGGCGGGCAGTCGGCTCTGGCGCGGAAGATGGCGTGCTGGTCGGTTCGACCGTTTCGTCAGAGGCACTATCGCGGGTAGGTTCGGCTGCTACCGAGTCAGGTGCTTCGACAGTTGGCGGATCTGAAATTTGAGAGTCACTGCTCCCACAGCCCGCCGCTACCACCACCACCAGTAATCCGAGTGCCAGCCAGGGTAAAAATTGCCTGCGTATTTTCATTTTATTTCGGTATCAGCCCAGGCCGTGCAAACGCAAGGAACCGGAACACAAGTGAAAGTGAGTGATCTGAGTATTGTCGCTCGATAAGGTAATACGGAGCAGAATACGAGTACGGACTCGGGAACATATTACGAAATTCTTTCAATAACGAGCGAAAATCGTAAACTCTAGGTTAATCCCTCTATTGGGCAACTCTGCTCGGCTGCCCATTCGCGCCACGAACCGTCGTAGTCCCGCACATGTTCAAACCCTGCGAGTTTCAGTGCCCAGTATCCATGCGCCGCACGGATGCCACCCTGTCAGTAGGTGATGACGTTCTTGTCGGGGGTTATGCCTATATTGGCGAGTAATTTTCTTATTTCATCGGCCGATCTCAGAACCGGGACATCGCCGCCAGTATGGAAATTTACCCACTCCAGGTGAACAGCACCGGGGATGCGGCCCCCACGCGGCCCGCCACGCTTGTTCAGGCCGCTCCATTCGTCGTCGGAACGCACATCCAGCAGAATCATCGAGTCTTTTTGGATCGCGTCCAGCACGTGTTCGCGGGATGCGAAGATGTCCGGATTCGCCCGCGGCGTGAATGACATGCCGGTTTCGAGAACCACACCCGGAGCGGTCGAAACATCGCGCCCTTCGGCCATCCACTTCGGCAGTCCGCCATCAAGGAACTTTACGTTTGTGTGCCCGTAATAATGGAGTGCCCACATCAGGCGGAACGAGTAAACGCCACCTGAACGGTCGTAAGCAATAACCGTGGTGTCGTCCCCTATCCCGAGGCCCAGCATCGTCTTTGCGAACTCTTCTGGCTGTTGAATGTGGGTACGGTCTTCAAGAGAAGTCTTGTAGTAGTGATCGGTCGGGTTGACCGCCCCCGGAATATGCCCTTCCGCGTACTGCTCGGGAAGGTCGGTGTCGATCACTCGTACATCCGCATCGGACAGGTGATCGGAAAGCCACTGGGTCGTGACAAATATGTCGGGTATCGCATACCCACGTTTATCTGGAGGTGTTATCGAAGATGTTTCCATTGGCGTCGCTGAAAAACGGTCGATTGGTTGGTAACCTTATGGCTTGATACCATCGGGATTGTCGATGCTACCACTGAAGCATCACAAACCTTTCATATCACTAGGTAAATTGCGGTACTCAACATGATAACTTTTACAGTTGAGTGCCAGCTAACAGCCGAATACCGTAGAAACGGGGTTCAGTTGTATTTGACGGTACTCGGCGACGATATCCGATCAGATTGTCGCTAGTGATAAGTCAGAATAAATGAACTTCATTCTTGCAGGCCTGAATATCGAACACTCTCCAGTTGAATTTCTGGAAAGTGTCACCATCCCCACCCATTCTCTCAAGGGGCATCTTGAGCGGCTGGCGACACATGCCGGTGGCGGGATAATTCTTTCAACATGCAACCGGACCGAAATCTACGCGGTGGTTGATGATGTTGAAGTGGGCATTCGTCAACTAAAAGAATTCATCGATACCATTCCAGTCGACGTTCCGCCGGGATATCTGACAGACCACATCTACACACTCACAGGCGACGATGTTGCCACTCATCTATTCAGTGTCACCGCGGGCCTCCATTCTGTTGCGCTTGGCGAATCTCAGATTCTAGGGCAAGTGACCCGCGCACTACAGGCAGCCGGTGAAGCCGGAACGGTGGAACCGGTGCTTTCCAGAATGTTCCATGCTGCCCTACGCAACAGCAGGCGCGTCAGGAAAGAATCTGGCCTGGGCCGCAACCGAGTTTCCATATCGTCGTTAGGCGTGCAGGAACTTCAAAAAGTCGTTGGCGACCTCGAAGGGCTCCGTGTGCTGCTGGTTGGGGCGGGTGAAACTGGAAAACTTACCGCCAGGGCACTTCGGCATTACGGTGCGGACGACATTCTGGTTACAAGTCGTTCGATGAACCGTGCGGCGATTCTTGCCGAAGAACTGGCCGCACCGCAGATACCGTTTGATCAAATATCTGGTTCGCTGCACACAACCGACGTACTCATCACATGCACCGCGTCGTCCGATTCGATAATCAGCGCCGAAGCGATTTCTGCGGCCATGGCGAACAGGCCCACCCGCCCAATGTACATACTCGACGTCGGAATGCCTCGTGATGTGGACCCCGCGGCAGGCGAGATCGACGGAGTGACGCTCATCAGCCTGTCAGAATTGCAGGCAAAATCGGCCCAGCATCAGGGTTTGCGAGAAGAAGCGGCATCGAAAGCACGCGTTTTGATCGCAGATGGCGTGCGTCGTTTCAAAGAGCGTTTGACCGGGATCGACAGCGAGCCGGTGATCCGCAACCTCGGAGCCCGTATCGAGCAGATGAGACGGGAAGAGGTCGAGCAGACACTCGGGCGCATCAGCGGACTAACCGACGCGCAGTCGGACGCCGTAGAGAAAATGACCCGCTCACTGGTTCGCCGGATTCTTGCCGACCCGATCAGCTTTCTGCGTAGTGAAGAGGATAGTGCGGCAGAAGCGGTTCAAAGGGTTTTCGCTCTCAACAAAGTTGGCGAGAAAGCCGAAGACGAAGCTAAATAACCCTGGATTTCGGCCGAGATCGCCCTAAATCTAACTTAGAGGCACTGTTACGGTGTCTCTTTTCGCGTCAGAATACTTTGGGCCTGTTTCCGATACTTGTGGAACAGGCGCCTGATAGACCATACGGAGGATCCCATTGGCCAACGCTCGGTCAGCCCAACTTTTTTCCGATGCCAAAAACCTGATTCCCGGCGGAGTGAACAGCCCGGCCCGGGCATGGGGTTCCGTGGGCGGCGACCCTCTCTTTTTCAAGAGGGCAGCGGGTTCTCGCATCTGGGACGTCGATGACAACGAACTGATCGACTACGTTTGCTCTTGGGGCCCAATGATTCTCGGCCACGCTCACCCGGCCGTAATCGACGCCGCTATCAAAGCAACAAAACTGGGCACATCGTTCGGCGCACCGACAGAGCTTGAAGTTGAAATGGCCCGGCGAGTGGTCGATGCTGTGCCTTCGATTGAAGTTGTGCGGTTCGTAAGTTCCGGCACCGAAGCTACGATGTCGGCACTCAGGCTTGCGCGGGCCAAAACTGGCCGAAACAAGGTTCTGAAATTCAATGGCGGGTATCACGGACATGAAGACGCCATGCTGGTCGAGGCCGGTTCAGGATTGGCGAACCAGGGCATTGCTTCATCAGCCGGAGTTCATCCTGAATACGCGGCGAGTACGCTCGTGGCCGAATTCAACGATATCGATTCGGTTCGACTACTCCTCGAAGCGAATGTCGGCGAGGTCGCCGCAGTCATCGTCGAGCCAATAGCCGGGAACATGGGTGTAGTGACGCCCCAACCGGGATTCCTTGAAGGCCTGCGCGACCTGACGACCGAGCACGGCGCACTGCTGATCTTCGATGAAGTGATCTCTGGATTCCGCGTTGCGCTTGGTGGAGCCCAATCTGTTTACGGCGTCACACCCGACATCACCTGTCTCGGAAAGATCGTCGGTGGTGGGTTCCCGGTCGGTGCTTACGGCGCGAGTGCCGAAATCATGTCGGAAGTTGCCCCGCTTGGGCCGATGTACCAGGCAGGCACGCTTTCGGGCAACCCTGTGGCGATGGCTTCGGGTATCGCAACTATCGACGAGCTATCTAAGCCGGGTGTGTACGAAGGGCTGCAGATCAGTACCGATAAGCTGGCAGACGGGTTGCTGGGAGTGTTCGAGGCAGCCGGGATTCCAGCAGTGGTCAACCGGGCGTGTGGGTTGCTAACGGTGTTCTTCACGAACAACCCGGTTATCGATATGGGTAGTGCCTCTTCGACCGACCGTGAGGCGTTTGGCGCGTTCTTTCATGGCATGATCGATAACGGTGTGTATCTGCCACCATCACAATTCGAAGCATGGTTTGTATCGACTGCACATACCGATTCCGATATCGAGCAAACACTCGACGCCGTGAAAAAATCGCTACCAGCGTAGCTGCACATGTTCTGTGCGGTTGTTGATGGGTTCGACCCGACAACACGTTCTAAGCGGCCTTCGTAACTATCCCCAAACATCCTGATAGGCGAAATGAAACCCCTTTTCTCCGGGGAGCCAGATAAAAGAGTCCGCCAGGTTGAAGGGGATGCTTACGGCGGCGGCGTAGGTGCTTTCGAGCGGTATTTCCTATAGAGCGGTTTCCCCGGCTGCACGGCCGGGGAAACTCTCGCCTGCCTCCTGAAAAAACTGTCGCAACTGTGCCATACCCCCTGCGTGTCATTACGCAGGGGGTATTTTTTGTTGTGATCCGCCGTATCGCGCCAGAAATCGTGTAAGCGCCAGCGAATTTCCTGCCCCAGGCGAATCTGACCACGTTTTGACTCAACGCGGCTGAGAACGAATTGAACTGCACCTGATTGCCCGCTACACCACCCGGTAGGCACTTTGCGGAACCCCGTATGGGTGCTGGTTTATAGGGTGTTTCACGGATTGCACTCCGTAGTTTCCACGATGTTCACATGGTCCAAGCCCGACATTGTTATGGGTATCAGCGCAGACAACTGGCCTGGTGTTTCAGGATTCATTCCGGCCCGAACCCCGAAAAACACAGGACAGACGCTTAGAGGGAATACTCACCAGCGTTGGTGGGGGCGTCAACAAGAAACAGTCGTCTGAGCAGGTGAAGGGGAAAGATAATGTTTAGGAGCAACTTCGCACCTGATTCTGGCTCTAACGGTAAATATGCCCACACACAAAAGGGCATCACCGGTCTCGAAACGGCCATCGTGCTTATCGCATTCGTGGTCGTAGCTTCCGTGTTCGCATTCACCATTCTTTCGGCGG
>CAYLWG010000065.1:0-14414 GCA_964387235.1 uncultured Dehalococcoidales bacterium | reverse complement strand
ATAGACACATAAACGAGTACGGGCAGGGCTTCCCGCGCGTGCGATCAATAATCGGCACCGAAGAGGCGACCAATTTCGTCTCGGTCGAATCGGGGTAGTTGCTCGGCGATTCCATCCACTATCCGTTGCAGGCGATGGCTGCGCGGCAAGTCTGGGTCGGGCTCGGGGTCATATTCTGTAATGCTCCCGATCACGTTCGAGGGTATTTCGTTGTCCGCCAAAGCTGCGACGATGTGGTGGGTGTCGGCGGGTCGGCTCGTGATGAGCAGGGCTCCTGATGAAATAAGGCCCCACGGATCGAGGTCCAGGGCTTCGCAGACCATTCTGGTTTCGGGGAGAACTGTCACATGTGCCGCGTCGACGGTTACACCGGTTTTTGAGGCCATGGTCAGTTCTTCGAGTGCACCGGCGAGCCCGCCTTCGGTGGGGTCGTGCATCGCTGTTACGTGACCTGTGGCGCAGGCGATTCGAGCAGCTTTGACGATTGATATTCCTGGAGTGTCGAGAAAGGCAGCGGCTCTTGCAATTTCGGCGGTTGTGAGTCCTGCGTTCAGCAGTTCTGGCGCGCTTTCTCGGGCGATGATTGCCGTTCCTTCGATTGCGATGCCGGTGGTGAGGATGATGTCGTCGCCCGGGGTAGCACTCGAAGTTTTTACCGTTTCCGATGGTGCTGCTTCGCCGAGCATTGTTCCGGCAATTATTGGGCGGGGTAGTCCGACAGTAATTTCGGTGTGTCCGCCGATCAACGTTATTCCGAGTTTTTTTGCCGCCTGTTGCAACTGGCTAAAAATTTCCTGTGCCAACGATACGGGTTCGTTTTCAGGGAGCAGTAGTGTTGCTAAAAACCACTTCGGAGTGCCTCCCGACGCGGCAATGTCGTTGGCGTTTACCTGAATTGCGTACCAGCCGATGCGATCGGTTGCGAAGGTGATCGGGTCGGACTTTGCGATGAGTGTTGTGCTGCCGAACGAGATAAACGCGGCATCCTCGCCTACTTCTGGGCCGAGCAGTACGCGTTTTTCTGGTGTATCGAGCCTGCCGAGAAGGCTGGCCAGAAGATCGGGCGGAAGCTTGCCCGCTCGTAATCGCTTGCTGGAAAGATCGTCGGTCATCGTTTCGACTTTTGGATTACGGGCCTGAATCACGCCTGGGGTTTCTGGTGGTTTGGAGTTTACGGAGAGGCTGTCGGAAGGCTCGGAATTGGCCCGCCTGTGAAGTACGGGCCGATGATTTGGCCAATCACGGGCGCCGTGCCTTCCAGACCCTGCCAGAAGACCTGCGCCGCATTTTTGTTGTCGGAACACATGAATTCGATTTCAACGGTCCCGTCGGGGGTGTGGAAATCGAGCCGGAACACGGTTGTGCATACAGTTGCGGCGATAAGCGAGACATCCTGATTGAAGAGGTCTAACAGTCTTGCTGCATCCGCTTCTACCAGAAGGCTGAATTCTTCGAATTTATTGGTTGTAAAGTCACGGCGCATCAGGAAGGCCGATTCCGTGAGACGTAAACCGGCTTCGTTCCCAATGTTTACTGTTGGTTCAGTTGCCGGTTCGATTTCGGTGCAGCGAATGACCACCGAATCGTCCTGGCTTGCGTGGTATTCCCATGTGTCTGTTCCGTCGCCTAAAACGTACGCGAAGCCGGTGTATGGCGATTCGCTGTTGTCGTAGAAAACGCCTGGTTCGGGGCATCCGAGTGCCTGACTGGACCACTGATCGGTACCGACCGAGACAACAAGGAGATTTTCGCCTTCGATACCTTTTTCGAATATCAAGCGGCCCATTTCGAATATGTGAGATTGCGGCGGCTGGGGGGTTGGTGTTGCGGTTGGCGTTGGTGTTGCAGTTGGCGTTGGGGCGGGAGGCGCGGCTGGCCCTGGCGGGTTTGTTGGCGGCGGAACTGGTGTGACAGTTGGGCGGGCGGTAGCCGATGGTGCCGTAGTTGACGGCGTAGTTGCCGTTGGGTTGACAACCAGGTTCTCGTTGGAGTCGGAGCCAGAGAGGACGAATGCGATGATTATGGCGATTACAACACCGATGCCGACGGCGAAGATCGTTAGGCGCAGAGAGCGATTCACTTGGGATTCTTTCGGAATTAAAGGATTTGGCGGTTCTGGCGGATTTGGGTTTTATGGTGCCAGTCGATGCGTTCTGGGCGTTCTGGGAGAGTTACTTAGTTTGGCACGACGAATTCATATGTTGAGTTGGGTTCGGTGATATCGACGAGCGCCCATATTTGCGATGGGCCAGTTTTGGAAGATTCGACCTGGTCGTCAAGAGAGTTTTCAGGTACGGCGACCTCGATGATGATGTTTGTTGGGCTTAAGCCGTTATCCGAACTTGATTGCGGTTCGCTCGGTGTTCGATACGCCCGGGTGGCCTCGGCATTTGAGTTTACGTTTACCCACCCGCCGACCAAAACTTCCACTGTCCAGTCGATCACTTCTTGGGCAATTATTGCGATATTGGAGTTTGTTGAATTGAAGCTGGAAACGTCGTCTTCCGAACGGAGGATGTAAACAATATCGAAATCGGGCTGAACTGCGGAGTCACGATTCACGGTAACGATGTCGAGGGCTGGTTCGACGGGAACTGGCTGCATTGTGGAATCGCAAAGCGCACCGGTTTCGCCGCCTGCATCGGCGTTGTACTCGTAGTAGATGCCTTCGTATTGCATCAACAACCGATATCCGGGTACGAGGTAAGGGCCTGTTACGCCCGGCGGCGGCGGATAACAGCCCGGACTACGGTCGGTCCATGTTGCGCCTTGTAAAAGGATTTTTCTGGGAGCGTCAGGGCTGATACCGAGGGTGATCGCCATCGCATTTCTTGCTCCGGTTTCCGCGAGTTCCTCGGGGATTCCGTCCTGAAGTTTGGCAGGTGTTGGCAGCGCAATATCGGGAGTTGGCGGGGAATCGGTGTAGAAACCTTCACAAGCCGCAGCGAGTAAGACGAACAACACAGCGAAAACGACGACGCTGAGTCGTGATGCTGGCCTGTTTTTTTTCTCTGGGTTTGCCATATGGCGGATTTATCTGGGCGGGTGAGGGGTGAGCAGTTAAAAATCCGGGTGAACCCTTCGGCAGGTTCAGCTTGGGTTGCCACCGAGTGACCCGAACGAAACAAATTGTAGGTGTTCTGGCATCGGGCGCGCCTTATCTGAGTACGACAGATTTCGTAAATACCGAGAATAGTTCAACCTGACTTGCCGGGTTGATCGAGCTCGAATATTCTAAGTCAGTTCGTATATACGAATAATAGTTACTACGTGTACAAACTGTACATAGCTTAAGTATGAATACGATTAGGACACTCGCTATCGATCTTCATATTTATTACACGAATCGGAATTGCAGATCGAAAATAGTTGTGTATCCTAGAGGTCAGGATTTCTATATACGAATACTTCAGGACGTATTGACGAATAGCAAATTATGCTCGTCGGTTCCTGTGGACATAGATCTTGGAGAATACTGGAATGCGTGAGAACTTGGCCCGATTCTGGAGCCTGCCGATTGGTTTTGTTGCCCTGTTTGTACTGGCTGTTGCAGCCGTGGCATGTGCGGCCGATGTCAAAACAGAAGTCAAACGGGTTGGAACTGATGTCAACGCGACGATCGATGAATCGAAGCCGCTGGTGATCTACTCGGGGCGGAGTGAATCGCTGGTTGGGCCGCTGATCGAAGACTTCGAAGAATTGACAGGTGCCACCGTTCAGGTGAACTACGGAAAGACTGGCCCGCTTGCGGCCACTCTTCTGGAGGAAGGCGAATATACGCCTGCCGACATCTTCTTCGCCCAAGACCCGGGAGGGCTGGGCGCTGTTGATGCGATGCTTTCAGTGCTTCCGTCGGACGTGTTGAGTTCGGTGCCTGATTGGGCCCGTGACCCGGAAAGTAAGTGGGTGGGTACATCGGGCCGCGCACGTGTGATCGTTTACAACACCGACATGCTTACCGAGGCGGACCTACCCGATTCGATAGAGGATTTTACGAAACCCGAGTGGAAGGGCCGGATTGGATGGGCCCCGACCAACGGATCGCTGCACGCGATGATTACGGGGATGCGCCAGGTTTGGGGGGAGGATCGCACCCGTATCTGGCTCGAAGGTATCGTTGCTAACGAACCCAAAATCTACGCCAAGAACACGCCGACAGTTGCTGCCGTTGGTGCGGGTGAGGTAGAAGTGGGTTTTGTGAACCACTATTACCTGCACCGGTTCATCGCTGAAGAAGGCGAATCGTTCGCAGCTCGAAACTACTACACACGTACAGCCGATCCCGGTTCAGTGATACTTGTTGCTGGCGTTGGTCTGATGGACAAGTCAGATAACAAGGAACTTGCAATTCAGTTCATCAAATTTCTGTTGAGTTCAACGGGCCAGCAGTTCTTTGCTTCACAAACGTACGAGTTTCCGTTGAACGATAATGCGAAGCCGAACAACTTGTTGCCGGAACTGGCCGAAATTACCAAGCCGAGTATTGACCTTGGCGACCTAACAGATCTCGAAGGCACACAGGACTTGATGCGGGAGGTTGGCGCCCTGCCGTAGGGGCTGGTGCAGGCTTGACCTGCGATGCGAATGACCAATTACGGGTTTGATTCATACACCCCGGAAGAGTCTGAGTTGCTATCGCCTGGATACGGGGCGGTTCCGACGTGACTATTTCCGGTGTCATATCGACCGGTTGGATTTCTGGTGACGGAAAACGACCGCCGACGTTTCTCGTAGCGTCGGCGGTCGCTGTCGCGTTTGCGGCCCTGATTCCGGTCGTCTACCTGATCGTACGTTCGGCGGATGTTGGACCGGAGTGGATTGACATTATCTGGCGGGCCAACACGGCGGCGGTTTTCGGTCGGACATTTTTACTGATAGTGGTCGTAACGGTTGTTTCGGTCATGATAGCGGTCCCCGTGGCATGGCTTACGGTTAAATCGAACATCCCGCTCCGCAGGGTGTTATCAGTTGCCGCTGTGCTTCCGCTCGTATTTCCAAGTTTCGTGATGGCGACGACGGTTATAGAGATGTATTCACCGCGCGGTGTGCTACAGGGTTGGCTATCGGCCTTTGGGGTCGAGAGGCTGCCCGATATCTATGGGCTGGGCGGTGCGACTCTTGTGTTGGTGCTGATGACCTATCCATACGTATTGCTAACGGTGAGGGGAGCGTTGCGCAGGATGGATCCGGCGCTTGAAGAGGCGGCCCGTGCAATGGGCTACGGGCCGGTTCACACGTTCCGGGTGGTTACGTTGCCGATGCTGCGTCCGGCTATTGCTGCCGGGTCGCTACTGGTGGCGTTGTACACACTTAGCGATTTCGGTGGTGTCACGTTACTCAGGTACCAGACTTTCACTTCGACGATCATGATTCAGTATGAGTCGTCGATAGACCGGACGCTGGCGGCGGTGCTGTCGCTGGTGCTTGTGGGTTTGGCGGTGTTGCTCCTTTTGGGGGAAGGGTTCACCCGCGGTAGCGGTGCATATCACCGGAGCACGATTGGGGTTGTACGGGCTGGTAGAAGGGTTGATCTTGGACGATGGCGATGGGCCGGGGTCGCGGTTGTTGCGGTTCCGGTGATGATCGGTCTCGTAATTCCGGTTGGCGTGCTGGTTCACTGGCTTGTCAGAGGGCTGATTAACGATCAGCAGCTTTTGCCTCTCCTGATTCCGGCGAGAAATTCACTTTATGTTTCGTTGCTTGCGGCACTGGTGACTGTTGCAGCCGCCCTGCCGGTTGCGATTTTGGCAGTGAGGTTCCAGAGCAGGTTGAGCCGGTTCATCGAGAGATCGACATATATTGGGTTTGGGTTGCCGGGTGTGGTCGTTGCACTTTCATTAGTGTTCTTTGGAATTAACGTTGCTCGTCCGCTGTACCAGTCGGTCTGGCTGCTGGTGTTCGCTTACGGCGTGCTGTTTTTACCCGCAAGCATTGGAGCGTTGCGAAGTTCGCTGTTGCAGGTGAACCCCAGAATAGAGGAGGCCGCTCAGGGGCTTGGGCGGTCGCAGTGGAGAGTGATTTTCTCGGTGACGATTCCTCTTGTTATGCCGGGTGCGCTTGCGGGTGGGGCGATGGTGTTTTTACTTACGATGAAGGAACTTCCGGCGACGCTGATACTTTCGCCGATCGGCTACCGGACGTTGTCGTCTTCGATCTGGTCTGCGGCTTCTGAGGCCTATTTCGCGAAAACTGCGGCTGCTGCCCTGTTGCTCGTGCTGGTGGCCGGGATTCCTACGGCGTTTTTAACCCTGCGCGGTTATGCCGCTCAATCAGATGTATCGGAACGTGGATCGCTTCCGGACCGGGCAGCCGCCTTGTCTGAGTTGAGCGGGGCTGGCCGATGAAGATGCCGTGGCGTAAAAAACTTGTCGGGTTCGGGGGCACCGCTTCCAGGGATCGATCACCGATTGCGTCTTCGTTCGCAAGTGCTTCCCATTCGGGACAGGCTTCTCCTCCGGCCGGCCTGGGTTCGCAGGAGACCGGTGTGATCCATCTCGATGGAGTGGCCTGTGGTTATCCCGGGTCGGACGAGCCAGCTATCAGAGGTTTTGACCTTTTGGTGCATCCGGGCGAGTTCGTGAGTATTTTAGGCCGTAGTGGGGCTGGTAAGACCACCGCGTTGCGGGTCATAGCGGGGTTCGAGCCGGTTTCTGAAGGTTATGTACGTGTCGGCGGCAAACTGGTCGGTTCATCTTTCATTCATGTGCCGCCCGATCAGCGCAGGGTTGGGCTGGTATTTCAGGATTACGCCCTGTTCCCGCATTTAACGGTGGCTAAGAACGTTGAGTTCGGCCTGAAGGGCCTGCACCAAGGCGAAAAGAAAGCCCGTATTGCCCCGGTGCTTGAGATGGTCGGGATGACCGGGTACGAATCGCGTTATGTTCACGAACTTTCAGGTGGGCAGCAGCAACGAGTTGCGATCGCCAGAGCGCTTGCGCCTGACCCGGTTGCTTTGTTATTAGACGAGCCATTTAGCAATCTCGACCGGCAGCTTCGGGCGGAACTTCGCCGGGACATAAAACGGATTGTTACGGAAACAGGTGCGACCACGCTGCTGGTGACACATGACCGTGAAGAGGCGCTTGCTACTTCGGATCGCATAGCGGTGATGGGTGATTGTTATATCGAGCAGATAGGCACGCCGGAAGAGGTCTATGGGAATCCTGTATCGGCGTCGGTCGCGAGGTTGATCGGGCCGTGCGAGCTTATCGCTGGAACTTATCGGGACGGCCGGGTGGAAACAGAGGCCGGTACTTTTGCTGCGCGATTGCCCGGTAACGAGGGTTCATCTGGCGGCCAGATTTTCGCAGGGCGTAGCCAAGGCCAGAGTGAAGGCCAGAGAGTGCTAGCACTGATGCGAGCATCGGAACTCGAGATAGAGGCAGCAAGTTCTGCTGATTCGACCAGCGCTACTGTTGCTTCGAAGGAATTCCAGGGCGAATTTACCGAATACGGCATTCAGCTTGATTCCGGCGTGTTGATTCGAGTCAGACGACGTGCAGCGAACGGAATTGCCGAGGGCCAACGGGTGAAAATTCAGCCCAGGAAAAATTCCGAAATTATCGTGTTTGGGGTTTAGTGCCGGGTAGAAAACGCCCGGCATATCCGGTATGCACTGTAGCCGGTGCTAATCGGTGAATTTGTTGATTACCAGGCAGGCGTTCTGGCCGCCGAAACCGAAACTATTCGACATCACTATGTTGAGGTCGGCTTCTCTTGCAACATTCGGGATGTAATCGAGGTCGCACGCCGGGTCTGGATCTTCCAGGTTGATCGTCGGATGAAGGATTCCATCGTTGATGCTGCTGATGCAGGCGATTGCTTCAAGTGCTCCTGAGGCCCCGAGGGCGTGACCGACCATCGATTTTGTTGAGCTGATCGGTATGCTGTAGGCCTGTTCGCCAAAAGCGCGTTTTATCGCTATCGTCTCTGACGCATCGTTAATTGGAGTCGATGTGCCATGAGCGTTGATGTAGTCGATCTCATCAAGGCTAACCCTGGCACTTTCGAGCGCTCGCTGTATGGCCTTCGCGGCCCCGATACCCTCCGGGTGCGGCTGAACCAGATGGTACGCATCTGCGGAGACACCCCAGCCGGTGATTTCAGCGTAGATACGCGCTCCCCGGGCCTTTGCGTGGTCGAGGCTTTCCATAATCAGCACGCCACTGCCCTCGGCCGGAGCGAAGCCGTCTCGGCCGGAATCAAACGGGCGACTCGCCTTCGTCGGGTCGCCGTCCCAGGTCGTTAGCGCACGCATCGTGCTGAACCCGCCCATTCCTATCTCGCAGATACCCGCCTCGGCCCCGCCCGTCACAATCACATCGGCAGTGCCGCGCCGGATGACCTCGGAGGCTTCACCGATAGCCTGTGTGCTGGCAGCACATGCGGTGACACAGGTGTTGGTGTAGCCGGTGAGGTTGAACGTGTGCGAGATATTCGCCGCCGCCATGTTCACCAGCATCATTGGTATGTAGTAGGGACTCATGCGGCCAACGCCGCGCTTTACGCGTATCTCGGCCTGCTGGTCGGTTTCGGGCAGTCCTCCTGATCCGCTGCCGATCAAAACACCGACGCGGTCGAGGTCTTCACGTTCGAAATCTATTCCCGAATCTTTAACCGCCTGGTGGGCGGCGGCAACGGCGAACTGTGAAAAGCGGGCCATTCTGCGGGATTCTTTGCGGTCCATATAGTCGGCGGTATCGAAATTTTGGACCTCTCCGGAAACCTTGCACGGGAAGCCGCCCGGGCTGACCAGGCTAATTTTCCCGATTCCCGATTTACCGTGTTTCAGGCCGGTCCAAAACTCGTCGACTGAGTTTCCGAGGCACGTGATTGCCCCCATGCCGGTGATTACTACCCTGTTTCCGTTGTGGTTTGTCATTGAGGATGTGTGTTTACGAACTAATTTTGCCAGACGGTGAGGTCACTGAAGGCCTTGATGGAAGTTTGATGTCGAGGTACAACTCGGGTTCGATGCCGTATTCAAGTTCGATTATTTCTGCCGCTACAAACAGCGAACCGGTTACCAGAATAAGATCATCATCTCCGGCGAGTGTGTGCGCTTTTTCAAGGGCTGTACGTGTGTTAGATGTTTTGACAGTGACGGTAATTTTACATTCACCGAGCGCCTCTGCCAGTTCGAATCCGGTGAGAGTTTTAGGGTGTCTCGATTCGGTTACGATAATTCGTGGTTCAAGAGGGGCCAGTTCGCGTGCTACGGCTGCCGGGTCATGCCCGCGAATGGTTCCGAGAATAACGACGACTCCCTGCCGTTCTGGAAATAGCTGTTCCACAGTTTTACACAGAGCGCGTGCGGATGCGTCGTTATGGGCTCCATCAACGAACACCGGGTTCGGGTGTTGGGTTACTAGCTGGTTCCGGGCAGGCCATTCTACCTTGGATATCCCCCGGCCAATCGCCTCGTATTCCACCGAAACGCCAGTTTTATCGAGTTGTCGTAGTGCTGCGACCGCGGTGCAGGCGTTATCGACCTGGTGCGCCCCCAGCAGCCGGACATGCAACTCGAGTGATGTGCCATCGATTTCCAGTTCGAGTTTGGTGCCGTCCAGCCCGCAGTTGGTGGAGTTGAGGATGGTTACGGCTTCGTGGCTTTCGATCAATTCGCTGCCCTGTGTTGCTGCGGTGGCACGGATTACCGCCATGGCCGAACGTTCCTGAGGCGACGAGACGATGGGAATCCCCGGCTTGATGATCCCGGCTTTTTCGGCTGCGATCTTTTCGACCGTGTTGCCAAGTACAGCGATGTGGTCGAGGCTGATGGGGGTGATGACCGATACGAGGGGTGTGATTATGTTGGTCGAATCGAGTCTGCCACCGAGCCCCACCTCTATTACGCTGATATCAGCTTTGTTCTGGGCGAAGTGGTAGAACGCCATCGCCGTTTCAAGTTCGAAAACTGATACAACCCCGATGTCGCCATCGGCAGTCACCCGTTCGATTGCGGGCCAGAGTTTTTCTACCAGCCCGGCGAAGTCATGTTCGCTGACTGGCTGACCACTAATACGAATGCGCTCTGTAATTCGGTGGAGGGATGGAGACGTGAAGAGACCGGTGGTGTACCCGCTTGCGGCAAGGGCCCAGGCGATCATTGCAGATGTGCTGCCTTTTCCCTTGGTGCCGGCGACGTGAACGTACTTCTGGCCGATATGCGGGTTTCCGATATAGCCGAGCAGTCGTTCGATTCTTTTCAGATGAAAGTCGGGCGGGTCGCCGGCGCGTGATTTCCGTTCGAAATCGGCGAGTGAAAGCAGTTGAGTTATTGCTTCTTGATAGGACAGTGTCATTTAGTCAGGTCGTTACGGCGGATCGGTGCCGGATTTTCTATGCCGTTGGCAAGCCAGGCGGTTGTTATACAAGGCAGACTGTTCAATTATCGCTGCTGGCGGTTTTGGATGTTGCCGTAGAACGGCTCGAAGGGACGCAGATGTTTCAGCTATACGGGGTGTATCGGGCATCGCTGGCACGCTGAAGTTTGATAAGCGGTGTTGTGTGTTGCGTTGTTAGAATTGTCGTTCTGATCTCAGACCGTCATATGTTTACTTGTTGTGCAGCTGGTGTTTGGCTGGCGTCTGGGCAAACGCCCAAGAAAAAGGTTCAGAATTTTCGTGAAATACCGTGATCGTATCGAGAATGCACTGAAGGCTTCCGGCGGGAAGGCCGACTACTGCGAAATTAGGATCGAGGAGACTGATAACACGCGACTGACGTATCGCGGGAAGTCTCTCGATACGATCGCACAGACCAGCGGCATTGGCGGGAACGTCAGGGCTGTGAGCAGTGGCGGATGGGGTTTTGCGAGTTTCAACAACCTCGACGACCTTGCACCGAAAGTTGCCGCGGCGGTAGCACAGGCCAGGGCGGTTGGCGGTTCGAAAACAGAGCTTGGTGAAGCAGAACCGCACGTCGATATTGTTCCCGCACACATTGTGAATGACCCTGCCAGTATTTCTCTCGACGAAAAAAAACGGCTGATGGACCACTACAACGATCTCGTCTGGTCGGTCGATGGGATCAACAGTGCGGACATCGTTTATGGCGACACTTCGCGCAAGACATTTTTTGGCAACTCCGATGGTTCGTACATCGAACAGCAGCAGGTTCACGTAATTTCACGAATCTCAGCGCAGGCCAGGGATGGTGCCGATGTTCAGCAGACCGGGTTCAGCCTTGGCTCGCAGGGCGATTACGATGTTGTACGTGATCTCGACGATGCTGTAATCGATGCTGCGAAGCGTGCCGTGGCCTTGCTGAGTGCCAAAGCAATCGATGGTAGCGAGCGGACGGTGATACTCGACCCGGTGCTGGCAGGCGTTTTTGTTCACGAGGCGTTCGGACACCTTTCCGAGGGTGACAACGTTTACGAGAACGAAAAACTTCGCGAGATCATGTACATGGGCCGTAAGTTTGGCGGCAAGCACCTGAACTTCACCGATGGCGCAGTGATTCCGGGTTTACGGGGGAGTTACAAGTACGACGACGAGGGAACTCCGGCCACGCGAACAGTGCTGGTCCGTGAAGGCGAGCTGGTTGGCAGGCTTCATTCCAGGGAGACGGCTGCGAAGATGGGCGAGGCCCCGACCGGGAACGCACGGGCGATTGGATACAACTTCCCGCCGATTGTCCGCATGACGAACACGATTATCGAGCCGGGCGAGGCGACTCTTGACGACCTGCTGGAGGGTGTGGACGATGGCGTGTACGTTCGCAACTGGTACGGGGGGATGACCCAGCACGAGATGTTCACGTTCTCGTCAGGCGAGGCGTACATGATCCGTAATGGCGAGATTCAGGAGGCTATCCGGCCTGTGATGCTTACCGGAAACCTTTTTGAGACGCTGAAGAATCTCGACGGGATTGGGAACGATTTGGGGATGAACCAGGGCGGTGGTTGCGGGAAAGGCGGTCAGATGCCGTTGCCTGTTTCGAACGGAAGCCCGCATATCCGCATCCAGAACTGCCTGATTTCAGGAGCGTGAGCGGGTCAGTGTTAGTTATTTCCAGTGTTACAGGTTCTAAAGAACAGATATTTCGAGAGGAAGTAAATTGAGCGAAGCGTTGCTGGATGCTGCTACGGCCAAATTCGATCAGGCCGAGGTTTACCGCGTTGAATCGGAGAGTCACCCGGTTTCGTTCGAGGCGAACCGTCTGAAGGAGATCATGCGGCGTGATACTTCGGGTGTTGCGTTGCGGATAATCGACAACGGCAGAATCGGGTTTTCATCGACTACCGACACAGCGCGCGAGGCCGAGCTTGTGGAGCGAGCAGGGTCGGTGGCACCGTTTGGTTCAGAGGCTACTTTCGATTTTCCTTCTCCTTCCGAATACCCGGAAGTCGAAACTTTCGATCCAAAAGTTCCGCAGGTTTCGCAGCAATCGATGATCGACACCGGACAGGGGCTGATCGAGCGTCTTTTGGACGAATGGCCCGATTTGCTCTGCGATGCCAGCGTTGGGTGGGCCACTGGTCGTGGGCGGATAATGAATTCAGCCGGGGTTGATGTTGAGTATGAGCAGACCAGTTACTACTGCTACATCGGGGCGCAGCTTATTCGCGGTACCGACATGCTGAATGTCTGGGCCGGGTACGGATCGAGCAAGTTGTTTGGCGAGGCGGAACTTGATCGGCTGTTGCAAACGGTTCGGAGGTCACTCAGATGGGCCACGAACACGGCCAAAGTCACTTCGAATACCGGTGATCTTCCCGTGATTTTCACGCCGCGCGGTGTTGGTGCTACGTTGCTCGACCCTCTGATTTCAGGGTTCAATGGCAAAAACGTGGCGAATGGGTCTTCTCCCCTTGCCGACCGCTGGGGGGAAAAGATCGTCGATGAGCGAATTTCTATATTCGACAACCCGCTTATTCCGGGTGCTAGCGGTAGTCGTCCGTTTGACGATGAGGGTGTTGCGAGCAGGAAACACGGGCTCATAGAAAACGGTGTTGCTGGTGGCCCGTTACTGGACTTGCAGACGGCCGGTCAGATGGGCGAAACATCGACAGGCGCGGCGGGTCGTGGGCTTGCCAGCACTCCTTCTCCGGGTACGTCGGTGATCGACATCGCTGCTGGCGATGTGAGCTTCGACGATATGATCGCCAAAATGAAGGACGGCCTTGTTATCGAGGCGCTTCTTGGTGCTGGTCAGGGTAACGAGTTGGGTGGTGATTTTCGTGCCAACGTTTCGCTCGGATATCGGATCAAGGACGGTGAAATCGTCGGTCGGGTGAAAGATACGATGATTTCTGGCAATGTTTACAAAGTGTTGTCGCAGGTCGAGCAGATTTCCGATACGTCGGAGTGGGTGTTCGGGTCGATGCGGTCTCCGGCCATCAAATGCCTGGGAGTAGAGGTCGCTGCGAAAGACGAGTAGGGATCGATTGGCGGAGTTTACTGGCCACGGGCAGGGTGCATTAAATGGGATTGGATGAGTTTCTAAACGCCCTCCCCGAGGACGATGACGCGCCACTTAACTACGCGTCGCTGGCTGAACTGTCAGGACTGACCGGCCCGGAATCAGAGGAGTTCGGTCGACTTTGGTTGGAGTGGTCGGACGAGCGCGTGCTTGAACTGGTGAAACGAATGGTGACGCTGTGCGAAGAAGAGCCTGATGTCGAGTTTGAATCGGTTCATAAGCAGGGCTTGATTTACCCGAGCGTGCCGGTGCGACTGAGTTCGTTATCTGGGCTGAGTGAAAGTGACGACCGAACCCTAATCAGGCCGTTGTGCCGGATGATGACGGGCGATTCGTCGACTGAAGTCCGTGCGGCCGCTGCCGAGGCGCTCGCCTACCTATCATCGCTGGCCCAGGCAGGCAAGTTGGCGCCGCGAGATGAAAAATTGATATCTGATGAGCTTTTCAGAGTTCTCGATAACGAGAACGAACTTAATTCCGTGAAACTCAAGGCGTTGGAGGCGGTTTCGGTGTTCGGAGGCGAACGTCTTATTCCCCACCTCGAAGCAGCATGGGCCTCGGGCGATCTTTCTGCCCGTCAGAGCAGCATCTACGCGATGGGGCGCACGTCCAACCCGAAATGGGCCGACAAGGTTGCCGGAGACCTTGAGCATAATGCGGTTTCGGTGAGGTACGAGGCGACGATGGCACTCGGCGAACTGGGCGATGAGGCCCATTTGCATGCGCTGGAGGGGCCGCTGGACGATGAGGATCTGACTGTGCAGTTGGCGGCGATATCGGCTGTTGAGCGCATCGGTGGAGGTATCGCAAAAGATATGCTCGAGTTGAGGATTGTTAGCTCTGAACCACGGGTAGTGGAGCTGGTGCAGCAGGCACTTGAGACGATGAAAGAGGAGGAGGACCTGGACGAGGTCGTTACTCCTGAGATGGCACGTTCGATGTTTGGGGCTGGCGATGTATTGCCTGGAATCGATACCGAGGGCTAC
>CAYLWG010000064.1:0-14485 GCA_964387235.1 uncultured Dehalococcoidales bacterium | reverse complement strand
AGATGGCCGATGCAATTGTTCGGGCGACGACCCACTACAAAGACCCCGACATGCTGGCCGAGATTTCACACGGGCTCGGCGAAGCCATGCCAGGGATTGAGGCCAGCAAAATAGCTGAGTCGGAGCAGCTTCAGACCCGCGGTTGGTAAACGCTTCTAACGGAAACACATCACCGCTGGCACCTTCGGCACAGGCGCGAGTCGGAGTGCTTGCCTTGCAGGGTGATTTTGCCGAGCACATTCATATGCTCGACCTGATCGGGATAGACGCGGTCGAGGTTCGGAAAGTTGAACAACTCTCCGAAATCGACGGTCTGATAATCCCCGGCGGTGAAAGCACGACGATCGTGAAGCTGCTAACACGGTTCGGTTTCGTCGAAGAATTACGCCTTCGTGTCGAGTCGGGAATGGCTTTGTGGGGCACATGCGCGGGCATGATTGTGATCGCTCGCGATCTGGCCGATGCCTACCCGACGCCGCTGGGGTTGCTCGATATCGGCGTCGCTCGAAACTACTTTGGCAGGCAGGTTGATAGTTTCGAGGCAGAAATAAATATCGAAGGCGTTGCGGGCGACCCGGTACGTGCCGTGTTCATCAGGGCGCCGGTAGTTCTGGACACCGGAGATGGTGTCGAAATCATCGCATCTGTTAGCGTCCCTGCGGGTTCCACGGGCCAAAGCGTCCCTTCGGGTTCCACGGGCCAGGGCGTCCCTGCGGGTTCCACGGGCCAGGGCGGGCCTTCGGGTGATAGAAGGCAGGCAGTTGCTGTCAGAAAGGGACGGGTGATGGCAACTTCGTTCCACCCTGAACTTACGACCGACACCCGTTTGCACACTCTGTTCGTACAACTGGCTCAGGAAGCAGCGATGGACGGTTCATCCGATTCGATAAAATCAGATGCAACGCGACGTTCGACGACGGAGGAAATTTCGAGCACGGTATGATCCGCCACCTTCACCCAACCGATTCGCCCGGGCTGCTACAGTTCAGCCAGTCATCGGGCCGGGGTGAAACATGCACCCTGATCGATGCGCTTAAAGGCGGACCGGGCGGATTTCCGATGGTCAAGTACGCGGGCATCGCCCTTTCGCCGCGGGCATGGCAGAGCTGTTGGGTTGAAACACGCCGCGGCCGAATTGACGCCCTCCTGCGTGCAGGCCCGCGATCTGGCCCACAGGTGTGGGAAGTCGGCGAGCTGTATTTGCGCAAATCCAGAACCGAACTCGCACTGGATCTTCTTGAACAGATCGCTGTTCCAGCCGGTGGGGCCGGTGCGCATCGGATATTCGTGAGGGTTCCGGTGAACGGCCTCGGGGCAAACGGCGGTGTTTACGACAACGCACGAAAAGCAGGTTTTTTGGCGATATTCCAGGAAACGGTTTACAGGTGCGAATCGGCCCATTCGGCCGTCAAAAAACTGGGAATCCCCGATCATTCGCTAAATCTGAGAGCGAGAACCGAACTGGATGATCTGGCGTTGTTCAGAATGTACAACGCCACCACGCCAATCGAGACACGCATGAAAGTCGGCCAGACATCACAGGATTGGGCAGCGGGAACAGAGCATCTCGGTCGCAAGGCCTCGGAGTGGATATTCGAACTACCTGATGGTTCCGTCGGCGCGCAAATGCAGCGGAACACCACCCGGTCGGGCCACATGTTCAAACTCAACTGGTCAACAGAAGCTGGCTCTGAACTGCCGGGCCTTATCGGCGCTGCTCTTGCGGAATGTAAAGACGTGCCGGTTTCTACCGTCGTACCCGATTACCGCCCGGCCCTTGCGCACCTGCTCGTCACACTGGGGTTTGAGGAAAAGGAACAGTACGTGATAATGGTCAAGCCGCTGGCACAAACCGTTTCTAAAACAGCAGGCGCATTCGCTGCGATTAGCTAATCTGAATCAAACTAAATCAGGCACATTAAGGAGACGTTCGAACTGGTAAATCCCAACGCACAGGTTGTCGACAACCTTGAGGCATTCATCGGAATTTTTCCGCCAGAAATAGCAACCGCACTGGGCGAGCGAGATGACATCGGGAACCTCGTCGAGGTTGTACTCGACCTCGGCAGAAACCCCGAAGCACGATTCCCTGGTGAACAGGTGACGCTGAGTGATATCGAGGTCACTCACGATCAGATAACCCACGTCGTGGAACATGTCGGACATTTCGGCGACGACAATCGGGCCGGAATCGAGCGCACCCTTCATCGAATATCCGTGATGAGAAATCGCGCAGGTGAACCTGTGGGCCTCACCTGCCGGGTTGGTCGTGCCGTTTACGGGTCTGTTCGGCTGATCGAAGACCTGATCCGCTCTGGAAAGAGCGTGCTGATACTGGGAAGGCCCGGCGTCGGCAAAACCACGATCCTCCGCGAAACCGCCCGTGTGCTGGCAGATGAGGCCGACAAGCGGGTAGTCGTTGTCGATACGTCGAACGAAATTGCCGGTGATGGCGATGTCCCGCACCCGGCGATCGGTCGCGCACGCCGCATGCAGGTCGCCAACACCAGCCTGCAACACAACGTGATGATCGAGGGTGTTGAGAACCACATGCCCGAAGTGATCGTCATCGACGAGATGAGCACTGAACTCGAGGCGCTCGCGGCCAGGACTATCGCCGAACGCGGCGTACAACTGGTTGCCACCGCCCACGGCAACACGCTTTCAAACGTCATTTCTAACCCGACACTCTCTGACCTCGTTGGAGGGACGCAGACGGTGACACTGGGCGACATCGAGGCGCGTCGGAGACGGACTCAGAAGACTGTTCTCGAACGCAAGCATGACCCTACTTTCGATATCGTCGTCGAGATTCGTGAACGAAACGTAGTTACGGTTCACCCGGACGTTGGAACTGCGGTCGACCGTATGCTCCGCGGCATCTCTATCCCGCAGGAAGCGCGCCGGCTCCAGCCCGATGGCAGCGTCGATACACAGATCGAAGAAATTCCGGGATCCGAATCGGAGTTCATCCCAGCGGCATTTGAAGTAGACGAAGTGTCGCGTGGCGGACGTGGCCGCGGGCGCGATCGTGGCCGTGGTATTGGGGGCGACCGCTACGAGGCAGGCAGGTCCGCCCAGAATGGCAACGGCAATGGTCGGCAGGAGTCCGATGAGCAACACGAAGCAACTGTGGCTCCAAAGCCGGTCGTAACAAGGGTTTTTCCGTTTGGAATCCCAAAGAGCGCTATCAACGAGGTCATTAAAGAAACGGATTCATCAGTCTTGGTGGTCGATTTCGCCGACGCTGCCGAGATATTCGTCACTACGAAATCGCACTACAGCCGTCGACCAACGGCAATCCGCAGGGCCGAGCGGGATGGTGTGATGGTTCACGTGCTAAGGCGCGGCACGCGCGAGCAGATCAAGCAGTTTTTGAAGCGATTCAGAAAGAGTCCGGTCAGGGCACAAAACGGATTCAATGACGACTATGAGGACCTCGAACAGGGCGGGCGGGCTAAAGAGGCTTTGAAAGAGACTGAGGCGGCTATTGGCAGAGTTGTTTCCGGCGAGCACAGGGTCGAGTTGATGGCACAACCGCCGTACGTTCGAAGGCTTCAGCACGGCCTGGCCGCGCGCAATAACCTCGGTTCCGCTAGCATGGGCCGCGAGCCTTCCCGGCGCGTTGTCATCCGCCGCCGCAAGCGGTAGAGTTCAGGTCACGCCCTGAGCCTGGCGAAGGGGCACATGCCACAGTTTTCGCCAGATAATTCGGAAGAGGAGTATCGAACTTTGACCGCCAGGGAGCAGAGCGCATTAGATTTCGGGGAAAGCGGCGACCGGCTGAAAAAGCACACTGTCGAAGGCGGCCTGCTCATCACATTCGAGGGTGGTGAAGGCGTCGGAAAATCCACCCAGGCTGAACGTTTGTTTCAAAAGCTCGAAGGCATGGGAATTGATGTAATACTGGCCCATGAGCCGGGCAGTTCCGATCTGGGGAACAACATCAGGCGGTGGATCAAGCGATCAAATTCTTCATCGCCGCTCGCCGAAACACTGCTGTTCGAGGCCGCCCGCGCCCAACTATTGCACGAACTGGTGCGACCGGCATTCGGCAAAGGCAAGACTGTAATTCTTGACCGGTTTACCGATTCGACACTTGCGTACCAGGGTTACGCCCGCGGCGGGGACCTTGAGCTGATCCGAAAGCTAAACGATATCGCCACGGCTGGCCTTGTCCCACACCTCACGGTGTTGCTCGACGCCGATCCCAAGATCGCCCTCGCCCGTGTATCTAATAAACCCGGCCTGTTCGATGAGGGAACTAAAAACGGGTCAACAAGGGTCGACAACGAAAGCGAACGACGGTTCGAGCAGGCTCCGCTCAGGTTTCATCAGAAAATTCGCAAGGGTTATCTTGAACTATCGAAGGACGATCCCAGATGGTGCGTCGTCCGGGCCGATCAGGCAGGTCACCGAATCGCCGACGCCATTCTCAAGCGGGTGCGCCGCCTGTTGGTAGACCACAACGTTCCGGCAGAACTGTTTAAGAGTTAGGGTCGCTTGCGACGTTTTGTATTAGACAGACGATCGCGCCACCGCTTCATAAACAGCCGCGAGTACCTGCTTCAGCCTGCGGTCGTGGGCGGGTTCGCCTGGCATTCCATTGAAGACCAGCGACACTGCCAGTCCACGTTCAGGATCGGCAAATCCGGTCGATGATTCCTTCCCACCATGCCCGAAAGTCGCGGCCGAAGCTGCCCGACCGTAACCGTAAGGCACTGCGGGGCTATGTCGCTGACTATCGATGAAGAACCCCAGCCCGCGGTCCATAACTACGCCAAAAGTCTCGTCCAACACCCCATCGTGCTGCCGGGTAGTGAGCGACACGACGGTTTCCTCAGAAACAACCCGCTCGCCAACTGGCGAAACCCCGCCAGCCAGCAACATCGAATACAGTTTCACCATGTCGTGAGCAGGCCCGTGAAAACTGCTGCCCGGGCGGACGAACCGGCCCAGTTGATCGGGAGCGTATGCAGGGTCAGGTGTGATGGGCGTTCGGCGTGTGCTGTGCATAACTCCGAGCCGGGAGCCGAGTTCCGCAGCAAAAGCTGTGTCGACAAGCGGATACGTGCCGTTCATTTGGAGCGGATCCAGTACAAAACTCTGCACAAACGATTCGAACGAAGACCCGCTTGCCCGCTCGATAACTTCGCCCAGCAGGTGCCACCCGGCCGTGGGCAGGTAAGCGGCCCGTTCGCCCGGCACCCAGCCCGGAACTGGCAGCGAATCGCATAGACGGGCAATTACATCGGCCCGGTTCTGGGCACCGCCAAACGGCGCATCATCGGCGAGGCCCGAAGTGTGGTTCATCAGGTGTCTGATCTGGATACTCGACTTGCCGTGCGCTGCAAACTCCGGGATATGCGTTGCAACCGGGTCATCAAAACTCAGGCGACCCGAATCGACCAGTACGCCGATTGCCACGGTGGTGATTGGTTTGGCCGATGAGAACAGCGGCATAACTGAATTGCTCGAAAGCAAACTTCCGGTGCCAATTTCCGTTTCGCCAACCGCGAAATCGGCAACTATCTCGCCACTCAACTCAACACACAGTTGTGCTCCGGGATTAAGCCCATCTTCGATCTGTTGTTCGAGCAGGATTTTAACGGCATCGAACGCCGGGCTGAAAATAGGGCGATGCCTCTGATCTGGTGAACTCATCCCAACATAGTATTGACTGAAACGACCTCAACCCAACGCAGCCGAACGCCACCAGATACCACTTTCAACACAGTCGGCTCGCGGGTACTCTCGTCACATGTCAATTCCACGGTTCACACCACGCCAGGCAGTCGGCAATCGCCTGAAAGCGCGGGGTCTAAATTTCGATGATATTAGCGTCGGTAAAAAGGTCTTGCTGACCTGGTCCAGAGTATGGGGAGAAGCGCTGGCGGACGCGCTGGGGGCACAACCCGTCCCGCAGACGATGTTCATCGATACGTTCTGGCTGCGGACAGTAGAAAACGATCAAGGCGGTATCACCGTGGCCTTTGCCCCTATCGGCGCTCCCGGAACGATCATGCTGATGGAAGATTTGATCGCGTGCGGTGCCGAATCGTTCGTTGGAGTCGGGGCGTCGGGTGGTCTCGACCCGAACCATCCGATTGGTGATGTGCTTCTGCCAGACGCATGTCGTGTGCTGGATGAAGGGACGTCGGCCCACTACCCCAACGTCGGGCCTCCAGTGGCTAACGGAAAATTACTCACCAACCTGACAACGCTTCTCGAAAAACACGGGGCCAGAACTGCCAGTGGCGACTGGTGGACAACTGACGGTTTCTACCGCGAAATGACCGACGATATTGCTCGCCACTCCAGCAACGGCATTCTGGGCATCGACATGGAGACATCGGCTATGTACCGCGTCGCCCAACTTCGAGAAGTGGCTGTCTGCAACATGCTGATCGTGAGCGACGAGTTGTGGACCGACTGGAACTACGGTATCGACTTCAGTGAGTTCAAATCTGGGGTAGAGGCGATGCAGGCCGCTGCTGTTGAGTGGGCGCAGAGTTAGCGCAACCCGTTGTTGCGGAAATTGATAAGACAAGCTGTGGGTGGAATTCATCAACCGGCGTAAGTAACCGCAGCATCGCTCCCACCGTGATGCCGTGACTACGACCGCCCTCCGAATCGCAGATCGAGAAGAAGGGAAGAGGATGGAGTTCGACTAGCACAGGCGATCACATCTAGTCGTTTGCGAACCGTTCCAACCCGAACTGTCCGATATCCATATCGGTGTCGCCAGTAGTGACAAGATCGGCGATACCCTTTCCGATTGCCGGGGCAAGCATAATTCCTTGCCCGCCCGTGCCAGTCGCAATGAACATGCGTTCTTTACCGGGAACCCTGCCGAGTACCGGGTCGCCATCAGGAGTGACCGGGCGCATACAGGCAGTTTGCAGTATCAGTTGGTGTGATTCGAGTTCGGGCATCATCCGCATACCCCGAACAACCAGCGTCTCCAACGCCTCAACTGAAGGGGCCACATCAAAGCCGGTATTGTCTTTTCTCGTAGCCGCCAACCAGGCCAGGCCATCGGCTTTTTGCACAAGTGAACACGGGCCATGAACATGGAATTCTAGCGGCGGGTTGAGCCCCTCCACCCGCGCTATTTCGCCTTTTTGCGGCACGATTGGCACGTCGATGTCGAGCCAGATGCTTGCGGTGCCCGACCACGGGCCAAGTGCCAGCACCACCGCATCGCAGTCGATGCGGTTCTGGCCGATTCTCACACCAACTGCGCGGTTTTTTTGGTAAATAATTTCGGTCGCTTCGGCAAGCACAATTTCTGTTCCTCGTGCCTCAGCAGCCTGCGCCATCGCCAGTGTCAGGTTGTAGCTATCGAGCATCACAACATCTTCGACAAGCATTGCCCCAAAAAGGTCGTTAGTGATCCGCGATTCCAGTTTCCGGACCTCGTCAGGTTCGAGCCAGGTTGTTTTAAAGCCTGGTATCAGGGCAATTCTCTCGTAATCAGATTTCAATTTTTCGATCTCAGATTCGGCCAGTCCCAGCTCGATGTGGGGCAGAGTCTGGAGCTGTAAATCAACCCCGGATTCTTCCTGCAACATTTCGTGCAGTTCCCTGTGGAGGCGATACGACTGGTGCACAAGAGTTTCGATTTTGCCAGTCGCGTTCGTGGGGTTTAGTAGCCCGAGCGCAAAGCCCGATGCGTGGCTGCCAACCGAATCTCGTTCGACAAGAGTGACACTCGCGCCTCCGCTTGCCAGTCGATATGCAATCGAGGAGCCAATAATGCCGCCACCAATAATCACAACATCGCTACGAGATCTCATCATGTCTCTCTTTCGTCACTCGCCGGTCGTGCCCCCGTGGAGCAGCAAAAGTGAGCGGGAAAAGTGGAACGGCAAAACGCGACCAGATTCGCGCCGAACCCAGAACTCTGAACACTGCCCGGCAAGTTAACCAAACCGCTCCAATCCGAACGGCCCGATATCGATCTCGGTTTCGCCGGTCGTCACGAGATCGGCTATCTCCTTTCCAATTACCGGGGCAAGCAAAATTCCCTGGCCCGCGGTGCCGGTTGCAATGAACATATTCTCTCTTCCGGGAACCCGACCGAGTATCGGATCGCCATCAGGCGTAACCGGACGCAGGCACGCTGTTTGCAAAACCAGCTCATGTGATTCAAGTTCAGGGATCATTCGCATTGCGGTAAGCGACATCGATTCAAGTGCGTCTGTCGTTAAAGTCGTATCGAACCCACTGCCATCCACTTTTGTTGCACCCACCCAGACCAGGCCGTCGGCCTTCTGATAAACCGAACAATGCCTACCTGAATGAAATGACCGGAGATGGAACTCTAATTTTGGGCTGAGACCTTCCAGCCGTACCAGTTCGCCCTTCTGCGGAACAATCGGTACGTCAATATCTAGCCAGATACTTGCCGCACCCGACCACGGCCCAAGCGCCAGTACCACCGCATCGCAACTGATGCGGTCTTGTCCCATCTCCACCCCAACAGCGCGGTCCTTTTCGTAAATAATCCCGGTTGCGTCCCTCAGCACAATTTCAGCCCCATGCGCCTCTGCCATCCCGACCATCGCCAACGTGAAGTTGTAGCTATCGAGAGTAATGACATCTTCGACAAGCACGCCTCCATAGAGGTCTTCTGAAATCCTGGGTTCTAACTTCCGAATGTCGGATGGTTCAAGCCATTCCGATTTGAAGTTGGGGAATTGAGAGATTCTCTTCAACTCGGACTTCTGGAGCGGGACATCGGTCTCTGTTAACGCCAACTCGATATGCGGCATCATCAGAACCTGCATGTCGATACCAGATTCTTCTTGCAGCCGGTGAAGCATTTCCTGGTGCATGCGGAACGATTGGTGGTGCAGAGGCACGAGCTTGCCCGTTTCGCTGGTCGGGTTCAGCAGCCCCCCGGAGAAGCCCGAGGCATGACTGGCAACTGAGTCTCGTTCGACAAGAGTGACGCTCGACCCACCTTTTGCCAGGTGATAGGCAATCGACGAGCCAACAGCACCACCACCGATAACTACGATATCTGTGCTTCCTCTCATCGGGTGATGCCTCTGGTAGACATCCAATCGGCGATGATTTCGCGGTCGTGGTCGAACGCCAGTTCCGGCAGGTTTTCAACATTAACAATCCGCACATCAAGCGTCTCGTGGTCGCCCACCTGCAACTTTCCGCCGGTAACGCGCACTTCATATACGGCCAAAACGATCTCGTTACCGTCTTCGGAATAAAGCCCCACAAGCCGCTCGACAACTGTTTCCAGACCGCACTCCTCGCGGACTTCCCGCTCGACAGCCCGTTCAATTTTTTCCCCACGGTTCACGTATCCCGATGGAAAGCTCCACTTACCGATAGCTGGCTCGATCGCACGCTGAACCATTACGATTCCGCCGTCTAATGGAACGATCGCGGCCCCGGCCAGTTTCGGGTCGCTCCATATGGTGCGACCGCAGTCTGAACACTCAGGGTGCCCATGTGGGCCTGCTGTCAGGCCGGGTAGTTCGTGTATGTGAGCGTGCTCCACAGAATTTGCGCCCGCCAGAAACCTTCGTTAGAAATACTCATGGGAAATCACGGTTTGGCAGACTGTAACAGAGCCGTGACAAGTAGTGCCACCTGCGATGCTAGGGTACCCTGCCACCAGAAATACTCAGGTGACAAATTACGGGCCATTCAGGACTGATAGATCGACTTAATTACAGGGCGTAAAAGTGACAAATAGTATGTTGAGCGGCTTTCAAACGGGTCTCGGAAGTCTTCCACAAATCAGTAATGCTGAATCGCGTTCGATCTCGGCAGAAAATCCGACGGGCGGGCGAGGCGGCGGAGCCAGAGCACACACGTAAACTGGTGGCGGTCGCTTCGGGGGCACTTCGGGGCTTCGGGGGGGGGCCACAGATAATCGAGGGTTTTACTTTGGGATTCTTGCTTCGTAACAAGTTGATTCGCTACCCCGTTCTGGGGGTTGCGCTGCTGGCATTGCTGGTCATCGGCGGGGGCGGCTGGCATTTTTCGGGGATTATCGAACAGGATGCGCTTCTGATTGACCACGAACCACCAGAACTGAATCTGATGGTCACCGCTATTGGGAACGGCACGATAACTCTTCAGTTGTTAGATGATGCTGAAGAAGAAGAGGAATATCTTCCAATTTCGGCGAAGTGGGGTGTTACCGATGGCGAAGACTACGGGCAACTCGGCGATTTACTTTCAGATTCCGGTGGCCTGGTAACGAGAGAATTCGTGCCCCTGAAAGGGGATTTTGCTGTTGGTCAGCAGGTGTATCTGGACCGCTCGGCATATCCCCATGACCCCGGTTCGGCTTTCGGACTGGATTATCAGGAAGCTGTAATTCCCGGCCCACTGGGAAATCTACGCGCCTGGTACGTTGCCCCAGAGGAGTCACAATCTGGAAGTTCAGACGTCTGGGCTGTGCTTGTTCACGGTCGAACGGCAACCCGTGATGCTTCGATCAGGCTTCTCGACGACCTTTCCGAACTTGGGATTCCCTCGTTAACTATCGAATACCGCAACGATAAAGGCGCACCAGCCAGCGAATCTGGATACTACGATTTCGGCGTGACGGAGTGGGAAGATGTTGAAGCTGCCACCCGGTACGCACTCGAAAACGGGGCTTCGAAGATCGTGCTGATCGGCTACTCGATGGGTGGCGGAATAATCGTGAGCTACCAGCTTCAGTCCGATCTTGCCGACCGAACTGTGGGACTGATACTCGACGCTCCGATGCTGAACTTCGGGCGGACGATCGACAGGGGTGCTGAGGAACGCAGTGTGCCGGCACCAATCACTGCCGCTGCAAAGTTCATTGCAACATTAAGGTTCGGTATCGATTGGGGGGCACTCGATTACCTGTCCCGCGCCAGCGAACTGGATGTCCCGATCCTGTTGTTTCACGGTGATGCAGACATTCTGGTGCCAATCGAAACAAGCCTGGAGTTTGCCGAAAAATTACCCGGGCTTGTAGAACTGCATACTTTTGCGGACGCAGAACACGTCGCAGGATGGAATCGGTACACCGACGAGTACGAAAGTTTCGTCAGGGAATTCATCAACAGGGTTCGCTAAAGGCGAAGTTCCCGGTATTCCGCCGGGCTGGCCGCGCAGGGTTCACGCCAGACCCGCGATCGCAAAAACAAAAACGTGCTGCCAGTCACTCCGCAGATCGAGTTAGCTCGTGAATTGGCGTTCGCAAGAGCCCGATAATCGACGACACCACACCAATAACAGCAGCCCCCGCCACCAGTCCCAGCATCACAAACACCGGCCACCAACTCGTCTGCAAAATGAACGGTGGGAGCAGCGCCCTGCCGGTGTCTGAATACGCAAGCGCCCCCACAGCAATTCGGCTCGCAACCAATCCTGAAGCGACACCAACTGCCACACCAATTACCGCCACAATGCCATGCTCGATCAGAGCACTGCTCATAAACCCTGGCTTCGACAACCCCATCGCACGCAGGTAAGCCGAATCGTGAACCGTGCGGTTTGAATGGGCGATCAGGAACGTGAAATATCCCAACACGAGGGCCAGTCCGCCGACGATCAGCGCCATAAAACCCATCCCCCGCCACCCCGCGACCGTTAGCGGGTCGATCACCGATTCCTTGAGACGGGCCTCGCGGTCGAACAACGAACCAGCCCTGAATATCTGGCGAATCGCCCTCGTCGTTTCCACATGGTTTGCTGAATCGATATCGACGAACACCTCGTTGGCACTGACATTCACCAGCCCGCGCAGTTCCACAAAACCCAGAAGCGCCTGCACGTCGATAATCATGAACGGGCGGGTGTTCGGATCCAGCGTCGGAAAAAGACTCACAGCCCCGACGGGGACAATTGGAACAAAGCCACCGGAAATCTGAACCACTAAGGGCTGGCCTGATTCGATACCGCTCTGACCTAAAAAGTTATCCGAAACGATAACCGGCAACGGCTCTCCGTTTGTACTGCGGTAGATTCCCCGCACGCCCGCTATCGTCCCGCGTTCGAGCGTTATCTTCCCGACCCCGGTTCCCGGCTCACCGACACCGGCCTCCTCGATAGCGTCCACATATGAATCGTCAAGGCCATTTGAAGTCGGAAGTGGCGTCCACAGCCCTGTGCCTTCGAAATCGATAAGCACTTCTTTGAAACCTGAACCTGAAACTTTTAAATCGTCGATAAACCAGGTCGTCGGCGCACCGCTGTCTCCGCCCGCCTGCATAAAAGTCTGTAGCGAAATGATCTCAATCGGGTCGACAAGTTGTGGTGGTATATCCCCGGACAGCTCCGCCCAATCGTTACCGATCTGACCCAGTGTGACAGTCACCTGTCGATCTTCGGCGCCCTTCAGGACTATCCAGAAGAAATGGTCGTTTACATACGGGTCCTGTTTCGTCCACGCAGAAAGGGTGGTCGCACTTTTGGGCAAAATCAGTGGTTCCGGCTTCGCTGGGACATTCACACGTTCAAGCAACACATCGAGCGGTTCATCGGAAAAGTCGTCCCTGAACCACGCCATATCAGCGAACCGCTCTGAATCTATGCCAAGAATTGTAAATTCAAGACCCCTGCTTGTAGTGCCCACCTTTGCGGTCTGCCGGAACGCCATCGTGGCTGTATTAACGCCCTCGATGGCAGATAATTCTGCAATATCCGCCGAGCGAATGTTGGTTCGTAACGAACCGGGCTGGATTCGAAAATTAGTGCCGTTGTCGTAAAATATCTGCTCACGGGCACTCCGCTCCAGAGTCGTCCCCAGAGTACCGACCATCACGCCGAGCCCTGTACCCAGAATTATCAGCAGCACCGGCCAGGCGTGCCAGTAAGGGCTCCTCCCCAGACGCCAGAAACCGATAGCGACCGGAGCAGATGTGAAACGGGCAGTCGCCCACGAACCGACCCTGGTCATCAGTGGGAACGCTCGCAACATCAACAGCGCAACCGATATCAGCATCATTACAGGGGCGAACAGCAGGGTCGGGTCGGTGATGATCTCCCCCTCGCGATCGGCAGTCGCAATACCACGCGTCGTGATCTCCCACAGGAAAAAACCGCCCAGTATGACTATTAGCAGATCGAAATAGAACCTCTGGAACGCTGGCGGTCTGTCTGGTCGCGCTCTTGAACGATCGAGATCCAACACACTCGTGCGAGCTGCCGACAGCGCAGGCACAAGCACGATAAGGAACGCTACGAAGGCGGTTCCGGCTGCCCATGCCCAGGCCAGCGGTGATAGTTCTGCCGGAAGGTTTTGGCCGCCGGTCAAAGATTCGAATACTGGCATGCGACCGGCAAACCCGATCGCCAAAAAGGCCAGGAGTGGTGCAACTGCTGCTGGCAACACCACTGTAACCACCGATTCGATTGCCTGCACACGCAATACCTGAATAGTCGACAGGCCACGCGAACGCAGCATCACCGTTTCCATCCCACGCCTGCGCGCGATCAACCCCGAAACAAGGAACAGGTAGTAGCCAACAACTGCCACAATCATCGCGGCAAGCAGCAAAACTGGCAAGCGTAAGAACAACATTCTGGTTGCCATGCGCCTCGTCGAAATCTGCGCTCCGGCAAGGATGTCGGCCCTCGGTATCTCGTCAACGACCGCTTCTTCAAAGCGATTTATCGCCGATACAAGCACACCGCTTTTGATTAAGGAAATCTGTTCGGGATCGGTGAACAGCACACGCATGTAGTTCATGGGTAGCCCGGCATTGGAAGGGCCGACACCGGGGGCAATTGCGCCTTTCGCCGTGAACAGCACTATCGGTATTTCTCTGCCCCCGAACTGCGTTGGCGGTTGGGGTTCGAGAATCGCAGCGGCGCTGCCGAGCCAGAACTCGTCGCGTGGGTCATTCTCGACGAAGATACCGACTATTTCAGCCTTCACCATCCCGGCACTTCTGGATACAGATGTCGCTGAAATAACATCGCCAATGTTCAGGTTTTCGATTACGTCGCCGTGCCGAAGTTTTTTAGATCGCGACACGTATACCGCTACTTCGACGATCATGTCGCCGTTCTCGTCGGTGCGGATGTTCGCCGTCGGAGATCGCCCCTCTACATAGGTAACAGCGTCGAACATGCCTTCCAGTTCATGGAAGTAGGCTCGCGAAACGGCGTCGCCCCGAACTATTTCCGTATTGTTGAGGCCCCAGTAGTGCGCCCGTGACTTGATACGGGATGAACGGCGCTGGATCAGCGGCAGGAGATCATCGTTCACAGCCGAATCGACCACCGAATCGGCGCGCTCAATCTCCGTGGATTCGAGCGGAATCCAGCTTGAGATTACGCTGATGTTTTTGTTGTAGAGCCCGAGCGTTTCGACGACGTCGGCCATGCCGATTCGTTCCAGTGAACGCAGGTAAATCGGGCCACCAGCAGCCACAGTCGCGGCAAGGAATACGGCGATCAAAACCCCGACCGCAAGAAAGCGGTCGCCGCGGGCGCGCCGTAGTACGAATCGTGAAAAGTTCAAGGT
>CAYLWG010000063.1:0-14767 GCA_964387235.1 uncultured Dehalococcoidales bacterium | reverse complement strand
CACAAATCGCGAACCCGGAGACACTTATGAGACAGGCTCCAGGGGTCGGGAAATCGGGTGTTGGCGGTTGAGAGCCGCCCACTTCGGAAGGTTTACACCTACTTCGACAGATTCCAACCCACCTTCTAACTCCCTCTATGACAGGTAGGGAGAACTCGCTACACAGTCGGCAGCGGCATGTCGTCGCCGGTTTCGTCCTGCCATATTCGGATGCGAGCCGCCATTTCGAGTATGCGATCTCGGTGTTCGGGCTTATCGAACAGGTTTTCGAGCTCTGCCGGGTCGGTATTCAGGTCGTATAACTCGCACTGGTCCCCCGGCGAAAGATTCAGCTTCCAGCGGTCGCCAGTTACAACACCCCGCCACGGCATCGACACCATCCGGTTGATTGCGGGTGAACCCAGATTCCTGTCACCCATCCCGTTCCACTGGATAAACACATCGTTTTCGGAAAGGTTTTCTTCGCCGTTCAGCACAGGCCGAAGCGACTTTCCTTCGAGATGATCGGGGGTTTCGCTACCAGATAAATCGAGCAGTGTCGGAACCAGATCGACCTGCCCCACCGAACCCGCAATGCGCTTTTGCTGACCATCGTTCAGCCACGGCACATGAAGTAGGAGCGGAACGTTTGACGCCTCTTCGTAAAGCGACCTCTTTTCGAGCATCCCGTGATCGCCAGCCATTTCACCATGCTCGCTCGTAAAAACGATCACCGTGTTATCGGCCTGCCCACTCGCTTCGAGAGCCTCGAATATCTTGCCAAGCTGCCGGTCAACAAGCGTCACATTCGCGAAGTACTGGGCCCGCAGGTTCCTGAAGCCTTCTTCGGTAGAGGTATCGTGAAAATCGCCACCGGCCTCGCCGAGCGGGTTATTTCCGCCGCCCATGTAAAAATCTGCTCGAAGTCGATTCACCAGCGAACCCGAATCGGGACGCTTGTGGAATCCTGGCCCAACTTCTATCTCGGCGGGGTCGTACATGTCGTTCAGTGGCCCCGTGTATGGCGGGTGCGGTTCGAAGAAGTTTACGAATAGCATCCACGGCTGATCGGCGTGCTTACCATCCGGATAGTCGCTGATGAAATTGGATGCGGTATGACCCAGAAAACCGGCCTGTGTCTGATCTTCGGTCAGTTCGGCTCCACCGACCCACCGTTCGTAAGACACATCCACTGATGGCGGTTCGACTCCGTGGTCACGCAGCCACTGGTTGTATGGGGCTTCCTGGTATCGGTATTCCTTGCGGGTGATCCGCACGCGCTGGAAATCTTCAACGGCCACCCAGTGGTCGAAGCCGTGCTGCGCCATCATGTCGTCGCCCAGATGCCACTTGCCCATGTGAGCGTTGTAGTACTCGTCGGAGATCATGTCGCCGATGGTCGGTATATCGCGACTGAGCGGGATGTTGTTGTTAAAGGGGTAGAGGCCGGTCATGATCGACGCACGGGCTGGCGTGCAAACGGGCTGTGTGACGTATGTGTTCTCGAACACGAAGCTCTTTTCGGCGAGCCGGTCGAGGTTCGGGGTTTCTATCCAGTTGTTGCCGTAAGCGCGCATCGAATCGCGCCGCTGCTGATCGGTGAGGATGAAGAGTATGTTGGGTTTTCGTTCAGGCATTATGTTTTGTTGTTTTTGCGTTTTTGCGTTTTGCGTTTTGCGTTTTGCGTTTAGCTCCGGGCGTCACGATAGGAATCGTGACTTGGTCGCATTATGCAGCTCCGCGGGGAACGCCAGAGCCTGTTGGCTTCGAAAATACTTATGTGCGTTAGCTCTGGGCGTGCGAGGCGCACTTGCCCAAGCTCCGGGCGTCACGATAGGAATCGTGACTTGGTCGCATTATGCAGCTCCGTGGAGACGCCACGGCATCTTAACATCGCCCACACCTAAGCTCGGGTCTGCCCCGCGGAGCTCGCGCGTCGCCCAAGTGCGGCCTCGGCACGCCCGGCGACTAAGCTCCGCGTGGCACGCCAGAGCAGGTTCGGGGTGTCTCAGCGGGATGCTAACCCTTCCGAAGCTAGCAGGACATGAGTTTGCTCTATTCCACACTATGTTTTGGGTGTTATCGGCCAGAGGAAGGGTACGGCATCCCCGCGTCCGTGCGGCCCCTTGCGAAGCTAATGTTGCTATATGAGCCTGTTGCTGCACCAGCAGTTGGAAACTGAACTCACCCGGTTAACGCCAATTACAGTCGAGATCGCCGAAGCGATGCTCGCCCGCATACCCGCGACACTCGAAGCCGAATCTCGCTTCAGGTTTCCGCACCCGTTTCGGCTTCCTCCCATGATGGCCGATTTTCTTCCCGCAGCAGCACAAAAATTGCGATACACACCACATAAGGCTGGCTGGTGGGGATGGCTGTTTGCCGATAAAAACACGCGAGAAGTACTCGGTTCGGTTGGCGTAAGCGGCCCGCCCGATGCTACCGGCGGCGTGGCGATTGCCTTCTCTATCTACCCCAGTTCCGAAAACCGTGGATACACAAAAGAAGCGGTAAAGGCCGTTTCCGACTGGGTGCTTGCCCAAAAGGGCGTGAAGTCGCTCAGGATGACGATCCGACCAAAGAATTTTGCAGCGGTTCGAATAGCCCAGTTCAGCAAGTTCGAACTGAAGGGGACGGTGATCGACGCGGTTGTCGGCGAGGTTCATCTGTACGAGGCGAAGAAACGGATTATTCTCCCGTCGCCGTCGTCTCTGTTGTAAGTGCCGATTTTGAAGGCCAGAAACTTAGGGATTCCCCAATGGTGATCGCGTTATCGTTGCCGACTAGAACGATTCGACCGTGACTCTGCAGCGGCTTCACACTAGAATCTCTACGTTGCGTATCAGCTTTGGGCTTATCAACTATGGCACAGACCGGGGAGAATCACTTGGCCGAGCAGTCGGAAATCAAGTTCGAGGCCAGCACGAAGAAGAAGCGTGAAACGCGCCCGTGGGGTTCGTTCGAAATCCTGACGAGTGGCCCCGGTTTCCAGACGAAACGCCTGACCGTGAAGACAGAATCCCGGCTTTCGTTGCAGTGGCACCGACACCGTGACGAGACGTGGGTAGTGGCCCGCGGTACGGCGAAAGTGACCGTTGGCGATGAAGAGCACACGCTGGGTCGCGGACAATCGGTCTTTGTCGCCCGGAACGTCCATCACCGCATCGAGAACATCTCGTCGGTGGAGCCACTGGAGATCATCGAGATTCAGACCGGCGACTATCTCGGCGAGGACGACATAGTGCGAATAGAAGACGACTTCGGCCGGGCCACGAGTGAGGTCGCCAGCGACGTTTCCTCCGACAAGCCGAGTCACGAGTGACGTTCCCTCCTGCAAATACGGGCGCTGACTGAATCGTGCAGGTTAAGCCGGTGGCGGGTGCAGATAATCCTCATCTGCTAAAGGTCTGGGGACAGAACGGTGGCCGTACCTGATGCAAAGCGGGAAAAACGTTCGTGAACCGAACAACAGGTGAGGGACGGGCCAGTGAAAGATTACGAGTAACAGGTACGGCGAGTTCCGGGCAAAGAATACGAACACAACCCACATGCCATCTCGACCGGAGTGGAGAAATCTCAGGTCGAAAAATGCGGTGTCACTTATCTAACGCACACCACTAGATTCCTCCGTTGGAGTCGGAATGACGGTGATGCGAAGAGCAGGCTGACCGGGCCTGGGGTTGGGGGCGATAGAGTTGCGGTTGAGCCGTTCGGGCTTACGGAATCGCCGCCGATACAGCGGGCACATTTCTCCCCGGTCGCAAACCGTCTCTACCCGACGACCCCTGGCCTCTGCTTCCAGAAATTCGTCTCTCCCTCGAACGCGTTTGCCAGTTGAAGCAGCCCCATCTCATCACGTGGCCGCCCCACCAGTTGCAGCCCCACAGGCAGGCCACCGGATGTAAACCCGGCCGGAACCGAAATGGCTGGAAGCCCCGTTACGGTGATCGTGTAACACGGCCACATCCAGTCGAGATACGTTTCTAACTGAACGCCATTGATTTCGGTTACATATTCATCTTCAACCGAAAATGGCGGTACCGACGTAACAGGGAGCGCCAAAAATTCGTACTTATCGAAAAACACCATCATCTGTTCCCACAACCGAGTTCGCAATCGTTCGGCATGGGCCAGGTCGATCGCAGGCATTTTCAGGCCCTGTTCAGTGTTCCAGACAACCGTTTCTTTCATCAGATCACGATGATCCTGCAGGTGAACTTCGTGCTTGATCGCGAATATATAAGCGCGTATCGCCTGGAAAATCTCATCTGTGCTTGAAAAATCTGGCTCGTCATCGTCAACAATGCAGCCAAGATCTTCAAACACATGCCGCACCGATTCGGTCACGCGGCTGTTTTCTGCGTCCATGGGCCTGCCGCCAAGATCTTTGCTCCACGCAATTCGAACGTCCTTGAAATCGCGACCAAGAGAACCAGCGAAACCCTCGCCTGATTCTCGAATCGACACCGGCGAGCGTTTGTCGTGTCCTGCCATCACGCTAAGTTGCAGTGCAACATCGCCAACCGTCCGGCCCATCGGGCCAGCAATCGACAGGCTCGACCATCCCAGGTCTTCGTTAACGCCGGGCACGCGTCCCTGGCTGGGCCGAATACCGACAACGTTCGACCATGCCGCCGGGTTTCTGAGCGACCCCCCGAGATCGGATCCGGTCGCAATTGGAACCATTCCGCAGGCTAGTGCAACACCTGCCCCACCGGAACTGCCCCCGCAGGTTTTCGCCGTGTCGTAGGCATTCAGGGTTGCCCCGAAAATTGGGTTGAACGTCTGGGAGCCAGCGCCGAACTCGGGCGTGTTCGATTTGCCTATTACGATTGCCCCCGCGTTTTTTACCCGTTCGACGATAAGGGCGTCCTGAGTAGGTACATTGTTTTTGTAGATCGGCGACCCAAAGGTGGTGAGAATTCCCTCGGTGTTCTGAAGGTCTTTGATGGCAACTGGCAGGCCGTGCAGCGGGCCAAGTTTTTCCCCTGCGCCACGGGCCTTGTCGGCTGCGACCGCTTGCTTCCGCGCCGATTCCGCGATCATCGTGATCATTGCGTTGACAGCGGGGTTCACCTTCTCGATTTGTTCGAGATGAGCATCGACCAGTTCCACAGACGAAACTTCGCCGCTGGCTACCAACCGGGCCTGTTCACGAGCTGTCTTAAAAACAAGATCGGATATTTTCGGTGAGGATTCAGGCGAAGAAACATCTGGCATTTGCGCAAGCCTCGAACAGGGAATCCTGTTTTCTAATACAAAACGGCCCCGCCGGAGAAAACCCGTCGGGGCCGTGATAGTAACTCGAAATTACCCGTTTACCACCAGGTTTTGCCTTCGATTTCGGACTGTTTGAACTTGAAGTCTTCGCCGTAAATCCCTGTCGATAGGTACTTCCAGCCGCCATCGGCAAACATCACTACGATCTTTCCCTCACGGCCCTCTTGCGACATTTTTTTGGCGATTTTCCGGGCTGTAGCGAAAGTTGCGCCCGAAGAAACACCCACGAAATAGCCGGCATCGGTGAGCAGTCTGCGTGTCCAGTAAAAAGCCTCTTCACCCTCGATAAGAATCCTGCCATCGAGCTTGTCGAGATCAAGAATTGGCGGAACGTATCCGTGCTCGATCGAGCGGAGGCCCTGCACCTTGTCATCGGGGTGCGGTGCCGTGGCAATAATCTGCACATCAGGGTTATGTTCCCGAAGCGCCCTGCCCACCCCCATCAGCGTGCCACCGGTACCGAGACCGGCCACAAAAACATCGACATCGGGCATATCGCGAACTATCTCCGCACCCGTGGTTGTGTAGTGCGCACGGGGGTTCGCTTCGTTGCCGTACTGGTATGGCATGAAGTACGACGGGTTTTCTTCCGCTATGTGCTTTGCCATAACGATCGATTCGTTCGTGCCTTTATCGGCATGCGAAAAAATGACCTCTGCCCCGTATGCCTGGAGCAACTGAACGCGTTCGGGCGGCACGCTTGCCGGCATCACTACCTTGACCTTGTAACCCTTGAGGCTGCCGACCATTGCGAGGCCCAGCCCTGTGTTGCCCGATGTGGGTTCAAGAATCGTGTCGCCCGGCTTCAGCATCCCCTTCTCTTCGGCATCTTCAATTAGCGACCTGGCCGCGCGATCCTTCACGGATCCCGTCGGGTTCACCGATTCGAGCTTTCCGTAAATCCGAATCTTTGGATCGGGACTGAGTATTGATACATCGACGAGCGGCGTGTTGCCGATCGCTTCGAGTGCATTATTTTTTACCGGTGAGAACCGCGCGGCTAAAGGAGAAGCCAAGAAGAATTCTTTCGTGGAGTAAGTGAGTTCGGTGGTTTTTCACGCCCACCAGAGTTTAACGCTGAAAAGCTAAGGTGCTTGTTGACGAAAGGCCGTTCGCTGGCCGATCAACCTTTCGATGCTGACGATACCGGCTGCTGTGCTGGCTGATCTGTTGCGGATTCAGGCGGCAGGATTCCGCAGAAAATCTCGTAATCGATCAATTCAGTCACCTCTGGGTTATCGCCGCAGAGTTTGCAATCAGGGTTTTTCCGAATTTTTATTTCCCGAAAGTCCATGGTCAGCGCATCGATCAGCAGCATACGGCTGGTCAGCGTTTTGCCAACACCCATTATGAGCTTAATGACTTCAAGCGCCTGAATAGAGCCGACCAGGCCGGGGAGCGCGCCGATAACACCGGCTTCTGAGCAGTTCGGAACTTCGCCGGGGGGGGGCGGTTCGGGGAACATGCAACGGTAGCAACCATGGCCGGGCTGATACGTAGTTGCCTGCCCATCGAATACCAGGATGGCGCCATCTACAAGTGGCTTATTGGCGAGATAGGAGGCGTCGTTTACAAGATATCGAGTGGCGAAGTTATCGGCCCCGTTCACGATGATGTCGTAGTTCGGGATGATGTCCATCGCGTTATCGGAGTTAATTGGCTCCTCGTGCAGGATCACGTTAACGTCCGGGTTGTGTGCCAGCAGAGTTTCCTTTGCCGAAATAACCTTTGGCCGGCCGACGTCAGCGTCTGTGTGTAGTATCTGACGCTGCAAATTGGAAATATCAACAGTGTCGAAATCGACGATGCCGATAGTTCCCACCCCGGCCAGTGCCAAATAGAGAGCTATTGGCGACCCGAGCCCCCCTGCACCGATTATCAACACCTTCGCGTCGATCAGTTTTCGTTGCCCCACGCTACCGACGCCGTCCATTATCAGGTGGCGGCTGTAGCGCTGTACCTGTCCGGGCGTTAGCGGCGTGAAGCCGTTGATCTGTGCCATTTCGCTTGAATTACCTCTTTGTTAAGCCCGGCCTACCCATGCGCATGAACCGCGCAATTCGAACACAACCGGGGGTACTTATTGAATTCTACTCTGCAGTTTTTAGCAATTCTCCGGGGATCGCCCGTGACTTTGCGGCGGATGATCCTTGCGGAGTTTTGACTGGTTTTTTTCCGGCGCACCGTGACAGGTAGCAACTGCCAGTGGTAACTGACTGAACAGTTAGATTCGGAGTCGTAGTGTCAGATGCAAGTGTTGAACTCTAAAAGTTCGTTTGCACCGGAACCGCAGCCACCATTGATATCTGCTGGGTCACCAATTCACTAATCGTTACCTTGCTCAGGTGATTCAGCAGCATCGCTTCCACATCACTCCAGAGCTCGCGCTGCGAACAAGCCCCGGAGAGCCTACAGCCCTCGGGTTCCTCGACGCAGTCGACAGGTGCCAGCGAGTAGTCAACCGAGTTAACCACGTCGCTTACAGAGATTTCCTTTGGCGCTTTAGCCAGTTTGTGACCACCCTGCGGACCCCTGCGGGATTCGATTAGCCCAGACTTGTGCAGTTCCGAGCAGATTCGCAGCAGATATGGTTCGGGAATGTGCTGTTCACGAGCGATATCGGAGGTGGAAGTAAACACCGTGGTGTCCTGCTGCGCGAGATAAACCAGGGTTCTGACCCCGTAGTCGACCTTCATTGGCACTAGCATGCCGAAACTCCAGAAATCGCCTCAATACGGCTGCCAAAATAAGTTTGTCGCGAGCCGTATTCGCTGACCTTTAATGATAACACCGGGATGCTGCTGTGTTTCCTGAGAAATTCAACGAGGTACAGCAGCGATGATTCAGGTTCCGGTTTTCGCAGCGTTCAGTTGGCCCACAGCTTTTCCGATAGCTTTGCCAGCGGTTCGAGTTATAAGTTGGCTGCACTTGGGGCTGCACTTTTGGGCTGCACCGGGGATAGGCGACGTGCCGACGCAGCAAAACGATCCTGGAAATCCAATTCAGGTGAGCGGACTACGTGATACGATTACAGGCCGTGCACGACCGGATATCCAGTGTTTCACGTACGTTGTCTGGCACGCACGAGATATGTTTTTTTGTTCAGAATATTTCAGGTGAGAATCGTAATCGGCGACCCACTCGTCAGTATTCGCACCAATACAGAGTTATTACGGGAGATCGACCACGATGGACGCGGTAACGCTTAACGTCGAAGTTCGCACAGCGCTCGGAAAAAAGAACCGCGCACTAAGGCGAGAGGGGATTACCCCGATACACATGTACGGCCTTACAAAAGAGCCAGAGACACTTCAGGTGGGGCACGCCGATCTCAGGATCGCGTTACGTGCAGCAGGCCGGACCACCCCCGTCACTCTGAGTCTTGGCGGCGAAGAAACTGTAACGATCGTTCGCGAGATCGCTCGACATGCCGTCACAGGCGATATCCAGCACGTTGATTTCCAGCGTGTCGACGTGCAGCAAACAGTCGAAACCCCCGTGCCAGTGAGTCTCACCGGGCAGGAAGATGCGCCCGGCACAGCGGGTGGTGCGGGAGTTGTTACGCAGGGCATGTTCGAGATATTCGTCCGGGCCAAGCCGTTCGATGTGCCGAACGAAATTATTGTCGACTGTTCCGGCATGGAAAATATCGATTCTGTGATACTCGCCAGCGACGTACCGCTTCCCACGGGAGTTGAACTTGCTGGCCTGCCAGATGACCGGGTCTGCTGGGTCCAGCCGCCTCGTGTCAGCGCCGATGAAGACGCTGTGGCAGAAGGTGAAGAAGGCGAAATCATTGACGGTGATGCCGAATCGGCCGATGCCGAATCCGGTGACTCGGGTGATTCTTCCGGAGGAAGTTAGCCCTTACCGCCCGAACTACCGGTGCCTGTCTGGTGTCGGAAGCTAGAAACACAAAAACACCGCAACCGCATGGTTGCGGTGTTTTTATTCGGTTCACCTACCTGCAAAGAAACACAGCAAAGAAACCCAATTGTGAGTTCAACTCCTTGCACGAACACGTTTGCGAACTTACTATTCGTGTGTGCATGCGCGGATAATTTATCCGCTCGCTGCACGTTAACGACTAAAACTTAAAATCAAAATCGAAAAACAATTGGCTCAGGAGGGCAGGGATGGATATCATCCTCATCGCCATCCTTGTGGCCCTGGTAGCAGTCGTGGTTGGAAGCGGATTGGGCTTCCAACTACGCAGCATCCTTTCGGCAAAATCAGCACGAGCGGTTGATGAAGCATCGGCGCAGCAAATGCGCCGGGCCAACGCTCGTAGCAAGGAGATACTTCTCGAAGCAAAAGAGCAGGCGTTTCAGGTTCGTACCGATTCAGAAGCGTGGCTCAACGAACAGAAGCTAGAAATACAGCGCCAACAGAGTCGTCTCGAGGGCAGGGAAGAGACACTACAGGGCAGGTCGGATTCGCTAAATGAACGTGATTCCGAACTACAGAAAAAACGCGACGAGATTGCCAGAGATAACGTGGCACTCGAAGGGTTAAAGCAACAGGCCAGTGAACGGCTGGAAGCTATTTCCAGCCTGTCTATGGCCGATGCCAGGCAACAACTGTTCGATCAAGCTGAAGAAGATATCCAGTTCGAGTTAGCACGCCGGTACAGGGATGCCGAACTAGAGGCACAAGACCAGGCAGACGACAAGGCTAGAGAAATTCTCGCTGCTAGCATGCAGCGGCTCGCGTCCGAGGTCGTTTCAGAAGCGACCGTCACGACTATTTCGTTACCGAACGACGAAATGAAGGGCCGTTTGATCGGCAGAGAAGGCAGGAACATCAGGGCTATCGAAGCAGCCACGGGAGTCGATTTGATAATCGACGACGTGCCCGAAGCGGTGACGATATCCTGTTTCGACCCGATTCGTCGTGAAGTGGCGCGCATAACTCTTGACCGGCTGATTCAGGACGGGCGTATTCATCCGGCTCGAATCGAAGAGTCGGTCGAAAAAGCACGTTCCGAAGTCGATGAAACGGTGCGCAAGGCCGGTCAAAAAGCAATGTTTGATGCCGACGTGAAAGGTTTGCATCCAGAGCTTGTTAAGTTGATCGGGCGACTAAAGTTCCGTTACAGCTATGGCGAAAACGTCCTGCAACATTCCGTTGAAGTCGGGCTGGTTGCCGGGATTCTCGCGTCACAAATTGGCGCAAATCCGCAGACCGCAAAAACTGCTGGTTTCCTGCACGACATTGGCAAGGCCCTGACCCATGAGGTAGACGGCCCGCACGCCGAAATCGGTGCCGACCTCGCCAAACGCTACGGCCAGAACGAGCGTGTGGTAGCAGCGATTCGAGAGCATCACGACCGCGAGATGACGACTGTCGAGTCGTTTCTTGTCGCGGCTGCCGATGCGATCAGCGCTGCGCGACCGGGAGCGCGACATGACACGACGGAAAACTACCTTAAGAGGCTCGAAGCACTCGAAGAGGTAGCCCGTGGTTTCGAGGGTGTTGAACGTGTTTTCGCCATCCAGGCAGGACGCGAGGTGCGCGTCCTTGTTGATCCCGAAAACGTGGACGATGTTACGGCGGCAACGCTGGCGCGCAACATTGTTCAGAAAATCGAAGAGACACTCGCATACCCTGGTCAGATAAGGGTGGTGGTAATAAGGGAGTCTCGTACCATCGAAGTAGCGCAGTAGCGGTCAGGTGAACGTTTTTGCGGAACTTTCGTGCTGAAATGTACTGGCATCGCTGACAGGTTCAGCAAGGCAGTAGCATCGCATCCTGATCGAGATTGGATCAGTTGACATAGTTTGGCAGCAATGGACAAAAATTGTCATTCTGAACTTGATTCAGAATCCGTTTTGGATGCGTTGTGAACGGATGCACATTTAGATCGTCTGAGCCGGGCTACCTCGATTCCGAGTAAATGCCAACACAGAGCAAACCCTCAAAATTACTCAACGCTCAACTTCCCAGCGAAAACCAGTCCTGAAAGGCCCTCATGCGGATATTGATGATCGGCGATGTCGTCGGCAGCGGTGGTCGACGCGCCGTAGGAGCCCTGCTGCCCGACCTTAAGACCGAACTCAGTATCGACTTCGTGACCCTTCAAGGCGAAAACCTGGCAGCCGGAATTGGCCTTACTGTCGATACCGTCGTCGAAATGGTCGAAGCCGGAGCCAGTGTCATAACGACCGGCAATCATGTGTGGGACAAACGCGAATTCATAGACCACCTCGACGACCCACATCTTCCTGTGCTGCGTCCGTTGAACTACCCACCCGGAACCCCGGGGCGCGGGGCAACCGACGATTCCGGCCCGGTGGCAGTTATCAACCTGATCGGCCGTGTATGGGTTGGAGAGTTCGACTCGCCGTTTGCGGTTGTCGATGACCTGCTCGCAGGGGGCTTTGGCCAGGGCAAACCAATCGTTGTCGATCTACATGCCGAGGCCACCTCAGAAAAAGCCGCACTGGCCTGGCACCTCGATGGACGGGTCGCAGCCGTCGTCGGAACTCATACACACGTCCCGACAGCCGATTGCAAAGTTCTTCCGGGAGGAACCGGGTTCGTTTCAGACCTTGGAATGGTTGGTGCGGTAGATTCAATTCTTGGTGTCGAGGTCGATGGTTCGCTAAATCGTTTTCTGACCGGCTACCGCCAGAGAATGCAACCAGTCCGCAGTGGGCTGATGAACTTCAATTCAGTGTTGATCGACATAGACGACTCGACCGGACTCGCATCTTCAATCGAACGAGTAGACCGGCAGATCGAAGTTTGAGCAACTCGCCAGAAGATCAACTGGCCGATGGCAGCCGGTACAACCATCAGTCACCGGCCATCTCCCCGGAATGGCCGGTTGAGATCGACCTGCATCTTCACACGACCGCATCAGACGGCACGCTCACGCCAGAACGGCTTATCGACCAGGTGGCGAAAACCACGCTGCGAGTAGTAGCTATCACCGACCACGATTCAACCGAAGGTCTGGACGAAGCGGTCGAAGCATCGGTGGTCTACCCGCAGTTAACCGTGATCCCCGGTGTCGAACTGGGTACGGCGACCGCAGATTCGGAATTACACTTGCTCGGCTATTTCATCGACACAAAAAATCCGCAATTACAAAGCACCCTCACGCAGTTCAGGTCGGAAAGAGTAGAAGCGGCACGAGCTATGGTGGACAGACTCGCACAACTCAAGCGGCCAGTCTCGTGGGAACGTGTGGTCGAGCTGGCGGGTGGCTCGGTTGGGCGTCCGCATATCGCCCGCGCCATGATCGAAGCGGGGTATGTAGAAACCGTGGCCGAGGCATTTAGCCGGTATCTTGGCGATAAAGGAGTGGCAAGAATCCCGCGTCCAAAGCTGCATCCGGTAGAAGCCCTGCAACTGATTCACTCCGCGGGAGGGGTTGGCGTCGTGGCGCACCCGCGAACGGTGAACCGGCTCGGCGAACATGTGAAACAACTGGTTGAGGCTGGTCTGGTCGGCATCGAGGTGTACGCCGAAAAGTACGCCAGTCGCAGGAGGGACAGCTATCTCGATATCGCTACCCGGCATAACCTTGTGCCCTGCGGGGGGACCGATTATCACGCGCTGGGAACCGAGAACGAAACCATTCCAGGCACCAACGGGCCGCCTCCGGACACGGTTTCGAAGCTGCTGGCCCGCGCAACTGATATTCACGGTACAGAAATAGGCTCGGTTCCCAACGGACTGATCTGATCGTTATGGAAAACCTGTCAGTAGATATTTTCACGGTGATCGCCATGATTGGTGGTGCCTACCTCATCGGCTCGGTCCCGACCTCCTATTTTGTCGGGCGATTGGCATCGGGCATTGATATTCGCGAGCACGGCTCGAAAAATGCTGGCTCATCGAACCTGGCTGCGCAGGTAGGGGCGTGGTGGGCTGTTCCCGTTGCCATTTTCGATATCTTCGTGAAGGGCACAATTCCTGTTTTAATCGCATCGGAAAAAGTACTGGGACTTGGAATTGGTGTTGAAGCGGCGGCAGGAATAGCGGGAATTGCAGGCCACAACTGGTCGGTCTTCTCAGGCTTTCGTGGGGGCCGCGGGATGTCGACCGTTCTCGGTGCGACCGGCGCGCTGAACTTCCCGTTGCTGGTCGTTTACGGTTCAATCGCAGCTCTCGGTGTGCTGTTTACACCGTGGAAAGATTCAGCGGTCTGGTGGTTGATCGCGGTGATCCTGATGCCGGTATGGGCGATGTTGCTGAACCTTCCGGTTGAGATAGTTTGGTTTGCTGTGGCGTTCGCAGTTATGACCACAGCGAAGCGTATGACTTCTAATTCGCTGGCAGGTAACGACGGAAAAATTACCGCCAGGTTGCTCTGGACGAGGCTCTTGTTCGACCGCGACATCGCCGAACGGGAAGCCTGGCTCGACCAGACGCGGGAAGGGTAGCCCGCGTGCAACATGATTCCCCGACCTCTGCGGAGGGGTCTCGCGGCGAAATGTTGACCTACCTGACGATTCGGACCATCGCCCTGTCCGTTGTTTTGCCAATCAACCGCGTGTATCCAACGAGGTCCCTCGGCTCCGAGGACTTCGCTCGGGAAATCGGCGTGGAGTATATCTCCGGCAGGCAGGCACCAAAATCCATCGGCACGCGAGCGACGTAATCCCACAATTAGTTAGTATCCTGATTCGCCAATGACAAACGACACTTTCGACAGCACCTGTCTCCGCCACCCGAATACCCTGTCGAACCTGCGGTGCGGCAGATGCAACGACCTGATCTGCCCCGAGTGCATGGTGCAATCCCCGGTGGGGGCGAGGTGCCCGGAATGTGCGAATATCGGTCAGGCACCAATATTCCGGTCTACGTCAGCCGAACTCACGAGAACGATTGGCCTTTCGGTCGGCATGGCGGTTGTGGTTGGAGGCATTTACGGACTCATCGTTTGGGCGATGTGGAACCTGCCGTTCAATTTCCAGATCGGTAATGTAGTCGCTTCCCTGATCGTCGGCATGGTGGGTGCGCCTGTAGGGGAATTCGTCCGCCGGGCCGGAAAGTACAAGTTCGACAAACGATTCAGGACCATTGCTGCCGGGACGATGTTTCTGGTGTGGGTGGTCGGAATTTTCGTTTCGACCTCGTTGGGGGTCTCGATCTTCTTATTCACAAACATCATTGGCTATATCGGGCTGGCCATCGGCATTTATGTTGCTATGAACCGGGTCAGGTCGTAGGGCGTTTGGCTCCGGGCGTGCGAGGGTGTTTGGGCTTGGGCTCCGGGCGTGCGAGGGGCACTTGCCAGATGACTGGCGTGAGCAAGTAGCGCGTCGCAATCTACCCTTTTTGCTCCGGGCGTAGAACTTGGTCGCCGCGTCGCATCTACCCTCCCTCAGTCCCTCCCGAAGGAGGGAAGGCGGACAGGCTCTGGGCGTGTGCGTAGGCTCCGGGCGTCGTCGAACGACTTGGTCGCGTATGCAGCTCCGCGGGCACGCCAGAGCATCTTAACGTCGCCTGGGCCCATGCCCGCCGGAGCGAAGCGTGATCGGCCGAAAATGCGACC
>CAYLWG010000062.1:0-14844 GCA_964387235.1 uncultured Dehalococcoidales bacterium | reverse complement strand
ACCCTCCCTCAGTCCCTCCCGAAGGAGGGAAGCTAGGACAGGCCCCGGGCGTGCAGAGCATAAAGTTCAGGCGATGTTAACAGGCCCTGGCGTGCCCCGCGGAGCTGCCTGTGCGACCAAGCACGGCCTCGGTGCGCCCGGAGCTAAACGCTACGCCCGGCGACTAGGCAAACGCCCCGCACGGGTTCTTTAGCCGAGCGAATGGTGCCGGGGTGTGAACTTTCTTGCTTCGGATATCTTTCGAGCCACGTTCAGGTCTTCTGTCGTGTCGATATCGAGCAGGCTGATCCGGCGCGGGTCGATCCGTTCAAGTTCCTCATCGGTGAATACTGTCACTGGCGGGTAGTCGGCGGCGATCGCTTTTTCGATCATGCGGCGTGGCGATTTCTCGCCTTCCGATAGTGCGTGTGTGATGAACGGCAGCCAGGTGTTGCGTGGGTAGATGGCGTGGAGCGGGTGGAGAACACCGCTGGTGCGTGGAAATACGGCCGTTGGTGATTCCGTGCCATCGACCAGGGCCGCTGCGGCCATAGCCTGTACAAGGTTGCGAGAAACGAAGGGGTGGTCGCCCGCTACCACGAAGCTCACTGGCGTGGTCGAAGCGTTTAATCCTGCATGTATGGCCGCAAGTGGTCCTTCGTGCGGTTCGGTATCGCTAACAACGTGCATGTTTAACGCAATGCCGAGATCGGGAACATCGTCGTCCTGATCGGGCCGAACCACGAGTATCAGTTCGGAGCAGACCTGTTTCAGCGTGTCGGTAACCCTTGCCAGCACGAGCTTCCCGCCAATGTGGATCAGCAGTTTTGACTGGTTAGCACCGAGCCGACGAGACCGGCCTCCCCCGAGGACGATGCCAGTGAGCTTTGGGCTGGGCTGGGTCAAGTTGAATCGGCCTGTTCCTGAGTTTTACCGGGAATCCCCACCGGTTTTTATTCGGGAAAATCTCCGATAGCACCGAACAGGTCTGCATCGGGGTAAAAACGGCTCCATGCGAACCAGAAGCCCGTCATCGCTGGCAGCATTTCCATTCGGTCGCCCTTCAGTTCACCCTCGATGCACTCGCCGCTGATCGCCCGCCATGTCGATTTCGTCTGGTTGTCTTCGATAAGCCACGGCTCGTAATCTTCCCGTTCGCCCTCGCCCGATGCCGTTGCCTCGGCGGCGCGCCTGTGCGGGTTTTTGGAAAGACCACTGAACGTTAGAGTCTGCCCGTTCACGGTTCGTGAAAACGCGACCGCAGTTGCGGACGATCGTTCCTGTAACACCAGAACTGCCGTCCGTCCGAGTTCCTCTTCGATTAACGGCTGCTCGATCAGCCCAGAGTAGGAGTAGGCCTTCGCTTCGCCATTTATATCGAGACCGAGCACTACATCCTTGCCATGAAGTCGCTTATCGGATGGGTTAAGGCTGTGTATCCCGTTTCGTTCGCTGGCGTAGTAGCGTTCGAAAATATCGTAATCAGGGCCACCCTCGGTTGACATGACCTCGGTATACGGGTGGGCCAGTTTCCACGCAGCCCAAGTCGTTGTGACTACCGGCAGCGGTTCGAGAGTCCAGCCTGCAAGTTCCCCGACGACTGCCTGCCCGATGAACTGTACGAACCCGCTACCGTCGTTGTCGGACATCAGGGGCGAGTTAAATACCGTGTGAGTGTGACGCCCGAGTGCCAGTGTAGGGCCGTTTCCTGCTCTGGCGATGAAGGCGCGTGCTGAATATGTGACTGGCGACCAGGAGACCACCACCGGAGTGTCGCCAAACTCCTCATTCGATGTTTCCCGGGCCGCCATTGCAGCGAGCGGGTATGCGGCGGCTTCGCCGTTGCAGTAGATGCCGATCACTCGGTCGTCGGGGAGTAGTTCTTCGTCGGCCTCATCGGTATCAATAAACTCTGCTTCGGAGGTCGGCCCGTGACGTCTGCGTCCGGGGTTTTTCCGCAATTTTTCGTACGAGGTCAGCTCCTGATTTGGCAGGACCATGCTGACACGCACGGCGAAAAATCCCCAGCGCATGAGGAAGTAGACCAGTAGCCCGCCGATATAGGCCGCGAAAAGGAAATTGACCGGTTCAAATGAACCCGTGAGAAGGAATCCGAGCAGGGCGATGGTCACCCCGGCGACGAAGACGGCCAGGCCACGAAGCCGGGGGTTGAGGGTATTCCAGAATATTTTCATGTGGTGAGTGTATCGAGATGTACCGGAAGTGCCCGGTTGCTGATTTGGATTCTGCCAGAATTCTGCCAGACCGCCAGACCAGAGGCGGGGTACATGGTTTTGGTTCGACGTGATTTTAGTGAAATCTGATTTTATCGGTAGGCGTGATTGTTTGCAGTGTGTACGCGTTTAGCTTTGGACATCATCGCTTCGACAGGCCAGCGAGTAACCGTGTGGATGAAGCGGATACAGAAGCAGCGGGGTGATGACGGCATGCCCGTTGTTCATCTTTGGTTTTGAGGTTTTGGATTCGGGAAGAATGGAGGGCGCAGATTTCCGATATGACTGTATGCAGCGACAGCCTGCCCAACGACTTACGCCATAGGCAGGCCAGATATACTGCGCCGACTTCATAGACGCGCTGTTTAGTTGAAGGTCGATACAGGAAGGAATCAGAATATTGGTTGATGCAGCGGTGCGAGTATCTGATGAGTTTCTTGAAAAATACCAGTCGGTATCGAACGCCACGGTTCTGGGCGAGCTTTCGAGGCGGGGTTACCTGAAGGTCTACATGACCGGCGTTCACAGCCTGGCGAAGGGCCGACGGCTGGTCGGGCGCGCCGTTACGCTGCGATATCTGCCTTCACGTCCCGATTTGCAAGAGCGGGTTACGAGGGGCGGCCATGGCGAAGGGTTTAATGAGACTCCCCGGTGGGACGCATTGGAGGCGTTAACACCCGGCGATGTGCTTGTGGCCGATTGCATGGGGATGGGCGACACATCGACGGGTGGTGACGTGGTATTTTCTCGCATCGTGACAAAGAAAGCGGCGGGGCTGGTGACGGACGGGGCGATTCGCGATGGCCACAAAGTGGTGATGTACGGGTATCCGCTGTTCGCAGGTGGCAGTACTCCAACGATTGGCGAACCCAACGTGTTGCCTTACGAAATCAACGAGCCGATTCAGTGTGGAGGAGTGCTGGTGTGGCCGGGCGATATTATTCTGGGCGACGACGATGGCGTAGTTGTTTTACCTGCCCAGCTTGCTGAGGAGATTTACGAAGATTGCGTGCGCCATGACGAGGTTGAACAGGCGGTTCTGGAACACACGATGAAGGAAGGGATTTCGCCAAAGACGTTTTATCCTTTCAACGCGGATACCGAGAAGATTTACGGAGCATGGAAGGCCAGGCAGCAGTAGCGGGGATCGGACTCTGGAACTCGAAACGGGTCGATCGCGAACGGTCTTTAGAAGACGAATTTTCAAGAGACGCCAAAACACGCCAGAAGACCAGAGGAAAATGAAGGGCTTTGTATGGGTGACAGGCAAATACGGATTTCGGCTGGTGATGTGACCGTTACAGCGGTGCTGAACAGTTCTGATACCGCCGATCAACTGTGGGACGCATTGCCGATAACCGGTCGGGCGCAGATCTGGGGTGACGAGATTTACTTTTCGATTCCCGTGAACGCTGAAGAAGAGGCCGATTCGCAGGAGACGGTTGAAGTGGGGGCGGTAGCCTACTGGCCCCCAGGCTCGGCTTTGTGTCTGTTCTGGGGCCCGACTCCGATGAGCGCGCCGGGAGAAATCAGGCCCGCTTCGGCAGTGAACGTGATGGGGTTGATCGACGGCGATCCTGCAGTACTCGGGCAAGTGCCAGACGGGACCGAGATACTCGTTGAGAGATCAGGCGAATGAGGCGTGCCTCCAAAGAATCGCGGATAGCCGGTGCCCGGTGAACGCTGAGTGTTTGAACGTTTCGGCGGCTTTGCCAGGCCCGGTATCAGGCCCCGTACCAGGCCCCGAAAAAGTTAAATGCCCCGGGTGAAGACGATCAACGGTGCGCTGTTCACAATAATATCGGCAGGTGCGCGGGTCTAATCTTCACCACTGAGGTTGCAGAACTTGTGCAGTAAATCGTTTGGTGTTGCCTGATACAGGCGGACGGTGCAATACATACGAAACTATCGCAAGATATGTTGGTAGTTGAGAATTTCATATTGGATATCTGTCTCAGCGACCACTGAGTCAGGGACGACAAGAGCAAAAGGATCGGAAAATTGATTATTCGCAGGGCAGAACAGGTTTCGACAGACAGGTATCCCGGGGTGCCCAGATACCCGATTGCAGACACCGATTTTGGACATTCGAGCCTGCGGGTTGGTGATCTTTCGTACCTGCCCGGCTCTGCAGTTCCCTATCACTACCACGATGAGGGCGCTGAAGAGACCCAGATCATGATTTCCGGCGAACTTGAATGCTGGGTGGATGGCAAACGAACCACAGTACATGCGGGCGACACGATAACTGCCCCTTCCGGAACCGGGCACGCTTTTCACAACCGGACCGACGCCGTGGCGCGCATGATTACGGCATTCCCGGTGGCATCGCCCGAGACGGTTCACATAGACGATCCTGAACTGGAAGATGTGGCTGAACACCCAACGATTATCCGCGCCGGAAGCCGCAGGAGCCCGTTTATGCCGGGCGTAGACGGAGTAGAGCGCCTGGAACTATCGGGCGATTTTTCAGGTGCGAAATCGACCTACAGTTATCTTGTCGAGATACAACCTGGCGCTGCCATTCCTGTCCACTTCCACGATCACGAAACGGCCCTGTTCGTGGTCGAAGGACCAGTTGTAGCTGTTATTGGCGATGCCAGCGGAATCGTGTTCGAAGCGAACGATGGGGTGGTCGCCGCCAAAAACGAATGGCACGGATTCGCGAACGAAGGCAAAAACGTGGCCCGCCTGATCGGAATTCACTCCGCGATTAACCCGCCGTCTACAACCCTTGTAGACTAGCGTTTTCAATTGTGACCCTGGTTGAAACGCCTCGATTTTCATCGAAGTCAGTCAGGGATGCTGGCCTTTGACCGATTTGTGTGTGCCGGACTGACGTGTGTAGAACTGGCACCTGAAAGAAACTTATATGACAATTCTCCGACGATCTGACCAGGAAGAATCCTCCCCGTTCGAGGGCGCAAAAATGCTGCTGATGGCTGGCGCTCCCACGGGTGCAACGATGGCGACGGTGGCCGATCTGACTGTCGAGCCTGGCAAGAAAACGGTTTACCACTCGCATCCGAACACTGAGGAATCGATATTCGTTGTTGAGGGCGAGGTGGAGTTCAGAATCGGCATCAGCCGGTTCCGTGCATCGGCAGGCGACTGCGTGCTTGCACTGCAGGGGGTTGGTCATGGACTGGAAAACGTCGGTGATTCCCCGGCGCGCCTGATTACTGTTTACCCGACAGCCAATCCCCAGCGCGAAGTGCTTGACGATGTGGAATACACCGACGGTGATCCCGGCCCGACTGTGTTTGTTAGGAGCGAGATCGAACCGTACGAATTTTTCTCGGGAATCACCCGGTTCGACATGGTTGGTGATTTTCTTGGTGCCGCTTCGACTTACCTGAGCGAGCTTATATTCGAGCCAGGCTCGGTTGCCCCGAATCACTACCATCCGTCCCATGAGGAGTCGATGTTTTGCCTTGAGGGTGAACTGATTGCGGTTTACGCCGAAGACAACAACGTTCCGCTGGCGGCAGGCGATTGTTTCACATGCGAGGTAGGGGTGCGGCATGGCATTTACAACGCATCCGATGTCCCGGCGAAACTGCTGGCGATTCACCCGGTGCTGAACCCGCCACCGCGTGTTGATGTTAATTAAAGCGAGTCTGGCTGTTCTACCTGGTCCGGGCGCACCTGAAACTTTTTAGCATCCGCGAGTCGCGTTTTGTAGGTTCACGGGCTGCGCAAGGTTGTTTAGATATCGAAATTGTCGGATTCACCAGTTCGCAGCGCTGTGTTTAGGCTCGCCCACAGGTTCTTAGCGCTAAACCAGCCCCTAATCGCCCAGGCGCATACAGCTCATCGTTCGTACGACACCGCCCAGAGTGTGAACGTGGTCACGGACGATCTCGCCGAGGTCGTCAAGGCTACTGGTCTCGATTACGCAAATAATGTCGTATGGCCCGGTTACGCGGTCCACCTGAACCGTTTGCTCGAGCGATTTCAGATGATCGAGAACATCGTCGCTCGTTCCAGGCAGTGTTTCGATTAGGAGATAAGCCCGGATTGAAATGGTCATGTGCTGCATCCCGATTGCCTGAAAATAATCCTGGTTCTGTTCTCTGGGCCACGTGGTTGCTCTACGATGCCCGTCCCGATGAGCACCCGAGCTTCCTGACCCGTTTCGGAAACACGCCCTGTCACACGGCAACCATAAAATGGTGACTGGAGCGAGATTATAGTGCGTACGGGTGCTGCCTGGCGATTCACCCCGGACGATCGGCAATTTGCGCACTTACGAATGATCGGTTCAAAAATACTTACGGACTGAGATGTCCTGAGTGATTTCAGGAGCGGAAATCGATGAGTACAGATGCGCGAAACCAATTCGACCAGACTGCTGCGAACTATGCAGCCAGCAGGGCGCATTCTTCGAGCGAGAGTCTGAGGCTCCTCAAGGAATTTGCCGGTGACCGCCAGTACGGCGCTGCACTCGATATAGCGACAGGTCCCGGATTCACCGCTTTTGCGCTTGCTGACCAGTGCGACTTCGTAATCGCGAGCGATATTTCCAGAGGGATGCTGGCGCAGGTCGAAAAACTTGCCAAAAAACGCGGGATCGAGAACGTCGGGTTGGCATTTGTCGACGCGCAGATGATTCCGTTTAAAGACGCATCGCTCGATCTGGTTACGTGCCGCACTGCTCCACACCATTTTGCATCGATTCCAACATTTCTTTCTGAAGCAAGACGAGTGTTGAACAAGAGAGGTGTCTTGCTGTTGGTCGATACTACGACAAGCGAAAACGAACCAGCGCGATTATGGCACCAGGAAATGGAATGGCGCCGAGACCGCAGCCACGTTGCTTCGCCAACTCCGTCCGGCTGGCGCAGTGCGCTGGAACGAGCGGGGTTCAGGGTTACCGGCGAGGCATCGACCACGGTGGACATGGTTTTCAGCGAGTGGGTAGAACGTTCGGAAACTCCAGCATCGGAAGTCGAGGAGATGCGTGCGGTGTGGGCGGAGATAGACGAAAGAGTGGCCGGTGAATACCGGGTGAAAGACCTGGGTGGGGGTGAATTTTCGTTCTCATGGCCGGTGATAGTTTTAAGAGCTGTCGTCTGTTAAGGCGTAAGCTCCAGAACCCAGAAGCCACGCGTTAGAAGCAGGCCATGCCAGCGCGCTCCAGTTTCAGCATGCACACCTTCGCCAAACCGTTTTCACATGTTGTGGTACACCCCCACGAATAGTGGCGGCCTGACCGCATCCGCACGGATGCCTCTGGCAGTTATTCTGCCAGTGTGATCGGGTCGTAATGCGGGTGCAGGGGCTCGCCGGAAACACACCCGACATCCGTGCGATCTGGACACTCGCGTACATACACTCGATTTCTGATATTTACCAGTTGACCGTACTCGCCCGGCAGCAACATAACATCGTTTTGAACCGCACACACTCGCATTTTATGAACACCAGACAGCGTGGCATCACTGGCCTGGAAACGGCGATCATCCTGATAGCGTTCGTGGTCGTTGCTTCCGTGTTCGCCTTTACAGTTCTGAGTACCGGCGTGTTTTCGGCGGAGCGGGCCAGAGAAACGATATTCGCGGGGTTGCAGCAAACCAAAAGCACTTTGCGACCTACCGGTAGTGTGATCGCATTCAAAGGCTTTGTCGGTTCAACAGAGGCGATTTTCAAGTTCAGCGTGATTGTTGAATCGATCGATGGTGCAGACCCGATCGACCTGACTCCGCCCTACACCGCTGACGGGTCAGGCACCGATCCCGATTCATCTGTGACGACTAACAAGACGACTATTGCTTATATCGATAACAACCAGATTTTGCAGAACGTGCCGTGGACAATCGATTTTCTTGGTTCTGGCACCGACAACATGCTGGATAGCGGCGAAAAGGCCGAGATACAGGTTTGGTTGTTGAACCGCACTACGGGCACCGCGATTACGGCGAACAGCTCGGTCAACTATATGGCGAGCGGTGGGCTGACATCGTCGGGAACGCTGCTTACGCCAAACGACCGGTTTACGCTTGAAATTCAGCCTCCGATTGGCGCTGTGTTCACGATACGTCGCACTCTTCCTTCGACTCTCGATACCGTTATCAACCTGCGCTAATTGTTCGCTGGGCTGAGATTCCGGTAGCAGGAGCCTGACCAGGATTTTCCCGGTTCGGAACTGTGCCCGTTCAGGAAGTCGGTTGAATTTTCTCGGAGTCGGTTTTTCAAGCCGCTTTCGAACTCTTTTTCGAAGCCCTTTTCTTGAGATTCATCCGGGCTTGCTTCACGCAATCGCCAAGCATCACCTCAATCTTCCACGGGTCCAGCGTTTTGGACAGGAAATTGACGATTCCCGCGAACTGCAATTTGCGTTGAATTTCCGGGGCCAGCCGGTTCGACATTACGATAGCGGTAAGTTTTTTACCGTTGCGGCGCCGCGTGAGTTTCGATAGTAATTTCACAGCGTCGGAGTCAGGCAGTATCCATTCCGTAATCACGATATCTGGATCGTGCTGTTTGAACGCAGCGACTGCTTCGGCGGCGGTTTCAACTTCAATGAACTGCTGGTTGAGCCTGCTGAGGACTGCCTTGACACGTTCACGACTTTTTTGATCGGGATCGACGATGAGAGTAGTTGAAGTGAACATTTCAGGGATCTTGGCCGAAACCTGAATCACTGCACCATCTGGCGATTTAACGGCTGATTTGTTTTTTTTTGCCAGATGTGATGCGACCCTCTCGGCGAGTTCCGAAATTCCCGTCGATTTCACCACGAAATCGGTCGTGCCATTGGTGATCGCTCCCGTCACGATATCGAGATCACCAGCCGAGGTGAACATGATTATCGGAACGTCCGATATCTGCCTGATGACAGCGCATGCCTGAGTGCCGTTCATCAGGGGCATGTTCACATCGAGAATGACCAGGTCGGGTTCAAATTCACTGAACATGGCGACGGCTTCGCATCCGTCGCGTGCCGCCCGGATCTGATACCCCTCGTCGATAAGAATCGTTTCGATGTACTCGCGCAGATCCTCTTCATCGTCGGCGAACAGGATTTTCGGCCCTGTCCCCAGTTTGGCGCTGGCACTTTCTTGTGCCGGGCTTTGGGCATCGCTCATGGTACTTATCGAATTCATCGTGCTTAGTTCCTGATGCGGCGCGTGGACTTTCCGGGCTCCACCTGACCAGTATCTTTAGTTAGGTTGCTGCTGAAGTGCCACCCGTGTGCAGCCCGTGTGCATTTACCAGCAAAAACGTAATTGTCATCTGGCGTTTGAGTTGAAACGCGTGACATATGGCTCACTGGCATGAACCGATAGTTGAAGCGGTATGAGCCTTTGGGCGCGGTCGCACGACCCCTGAGGAGCATGCCAAACACGTGAAATTACCTAATGTGTGACCGTGGTTTGTTCCCGGTGCTACCCGCCACCAGCGCTCGGGGGGCCGTCGGCAGATGTCGAGTCGGTATCGGGCAGGGTGCGGCGAGGACAGGGCACTTCGGAGAATCGGCCGATCGGGCTTTGGGTCAGGTTCGATTTTAGAACTGAACCTGCTGAATCACTACAAACCATTTTGCGACCGTTCATGTAATGGCCGCAATTTTAGTTAGTTCAGAAGGAGTCGGCGATTCAGGCCGCGCTCCGAGACCTGCGATTACGTTTACGCAGGGACTGCCTCACGCAATCGGCAACGGCTTTTTCAACCTTCAAGCTATCCAGCGGCTTGCTCAGGAATTCGGTTATTCCGGCGAAACGCGCTTTGCGGTGGGCCTCGGGCGATAGCCGATCCGACACGATGAATTTGTAGATATTTTTGGCATTCTTGGAGTTTCGGGTATTTCGGGCACGCGCCATCTCCGACAACATCCTGAACGCATCCATATCTGGCATTTTCCAGTCGGTAATCAGAATATCGAGACGCTGTTGCTTGAACACGGTGATAGCTTCGGCTGCAGTTTCGACTTCCACGAAGTCTTGATTGAGCCTGGTTAGTACAGCCTTAATGACGTCCCTGTTATTTTTATCGGAAGAGACGATTAAACTCATGGTCACAGCCCGGTTCCCGCCGGAACCCGAACTCAGTTTGCTGGCAGACGCAGTGTCAGGTTTTTTGCTCTCCACATTTTCTGCGACCGTGACTCGGGCAAACGGGTTTGGCTTTGCAAGGTGAAACCTGACCCGCTCGGTCAATATAGAAACGCCAGTGGATTTAAGCACAAAATCGGTTGCGCCCTTAAGAATGGCGTCCCTCACCTCCGCTGCATCGTCGGACGACGTGAACATGATGATCGGGATATCAGAGGTTTTCCTGATGGCCGCGCAGGCATTCGACCCGCTCACCCGGGGCATTCGCATGTCGAGAATAACCAGATCGGGCCCGAATGTCGGAACCATCCTGGTGGCTTCCAGACCGTCTCGGGCAGTTTGCACGTTGTAGCCCTGTTCGGCCAGAACGAGAACTATCGCATCGCGTAAATCCGCATCATCTTCAGCCACCAGTATTTTCGGTGCAGATGTTGTCAAAACGGTCTGGTTGGTGATGCTTTCCAGCGCTATCTCGATGCTCCTCGGTGTTCACAGCGGTCGGTGACGGTTATGAACACGGGCTTCACGCACACACTCGTGCCGGTTCGATGTTGTGGGTCAGATACGAAACCCCGTCGTATTCATCATTGTTATGCACCAATCGAGTTGAACACGGCTCCAACTGATTCGCGTGGGCGAGCCGATGAGAGCGGAGACTGTGTGTGCGGGTACTACTGCCATGTACGTACTGCGACCGGGAAAAGCCGACACTCAGTTCGAAACCGAATCGGATAACAGGAAAAAGCGTGTTGGAAAAAATTGCGTACATTGCCATTGCAGGGGCTGCGGGAACACTGACTCGTTACGGTGTGGCCAGTCTGTTTCAACGCGATGGCCTAAGCGGCATGCCGTGGGGCGTGTTCACTGCGAACATGGTGGGGTCGTTACTGTTCGGTTTGATATGGGCGATGAGCGAGGAGCGGGGCTGGATAAGCGAGAATGCGCGGGTTATCGTGCTGGTTGGGTTCATGGGCGCGTTCACTACGTTTTCGACCCTTGCTTTCGACAATGTGCAGATGGCGCGGGCTTCTGAGTGGGGCTGGTTCGCGGCGAATCTGACTATTACGAATGTGGGCGGACTGGCGTTTATTTACGCTGGCTTCAGGATTGCGCGGGCAATTTAGGGTGTGGCGTGCGTTTAGTGCCGGGCGTGCGTTAGTCGCCGGGCGCACCGAGGCCGTGCTTGGGCGACATTTATGCAGCTCCGCGGGGCAGCGTTAGCTCCGGGCGTTCGAGGCGAACTTGGTCGCATTCCGGCAGATCAGGTTTATCTGCACATCTACATGCCCTGGCGTGCCCCGCGGAGCTTGCGCTGGTGCCCAAGTTCTACGCCCGGCACCTAACGCTGCCCCGCGGAGCCGCATAAAGCGACTTGCTCACGCCAGTCATCTGGCAAGTCGTTCGACGACGCCCGGAGCAAAAAGGGTAGACTGCGACGAGCGACCAAGTGCGCCTCGCACGCCCGGAGCCTGTCTGCCTTCCCTCCTTCGGGAGGGACTGAGGGAGGGTAGACTGCGACGAGCGACCTAGTCCTACGCCCGGAGCAAAAAGAATGAGTGATTTTGACGAGACCTGCTCGCATGTCGAAATGATCGACGATGTGACACCTTCTTCTCCCGACCAATGTCTGCAGTGTGTCGATATGGGCGACAGGTGGGTACACCTGCGACTGTGCATGATCTGCGGACAGGTCGGGTGCTGCGACAATTCGACGAACAAGCATGCCACTGCTCATTTTCACGCCGATGGTCACGGGATCATTAAATCGCAGGAACCCGGAGAAGAGTGGTACTGGTGCTATGTCGATAAGCTGATGTTCGAGCTTTCCTAGCGATATCCGGGTAAATGGTGTCGGCTGAACCTCCCGGTTGGTTCTATATCGTCGCTGTTTTTTCTGCCACAATTCGAGACCAGATTTCTACTTGGATACCCGCGCCGCTGGTAAATTGGCTGCGCTTCAGGGCCTTATGTTGAGCAGTACCTTTGGTGGGTACAAAACCGAGAGAGGGTTCCGCATGACTGGATTATTGAAGATTTCGCGATTTCCGTTGCTTGTGATTCTGGGACTATTTGTAGTCGGCGTTTTGCTGGTGGCGGCTCCGAGTACAACTGTCAGCGCATCAAGTGATACTGCCGATGGTTCGGGTTCTGACTCTGACTCTGGCGATCCGTCGGTTGACGACGACGGAGACGGTTTTTCCGAACTTGAAGGAGATTGCAACGATGACGATCCGGAGGTTAACCCCGATGCCACCGAAATTTCAAACGGGGTTGACGATGATTGCGACGGGATTCTGACGAAGGGTGATTGGTTAATTCAGGCCGGTGTCCCGGGCAAGGGCTTGCTGCATGCCAAAGGCACGATAAAGTTCTTCAACCCAACCAAAGGTTTCAGGGTTAAATAAAACTTCCTGAAGATGCGTCTGTTCCGCAGAAGAGTGAGAAGCTATCTCAAAATACGTTGACAGGCGAAGACATCTGATTGAATTTACGTTCAACCCGGACTTCTTCCTCTGGCTCCCCGAAGATAGGTGGATTTTGAGACAGTTTCCTGGTAAAACGTCTCGGCCGTGATTATGGTCGAGGCGTTTTTTTTGGAGAAGTGCTGAGAGGGGTGTGTGCGTATTTGTTTGTGCGTGTGTATGTGGGTGGAACCGACGGTTCAGCTTCCCGGTGACCAAAACGCAAAAAAGACCCCGCTCCGTGAATTACAGGAGGCGGGGTCTTTTTCAGTTTTCAGGCGATATGGCTCCCGAGGCAGGATTCGAACCTACGACCCGCTGATTAGCAGTCGGCTCTCGTACGATCTGTGCCATGACGCTTCGTTTCCGCTTGATCGGCTCGAACGACTAGAATCGGACGGTACTCCCCAATCGGTTCAGTCGGATTTTTGTAAGGATTTTTGAGCACGTGAGGATTCTGATTATTGGCGGTACTGGATTCGTTGGCACAGGCATCGTGCGTGTGGCTAGCGAAGCCGGACACGAAGTTATGGTTTACCACCGTGGTTACGATGAGCCTGCCAATGAGTCCCATGTGCCTCATGTCCACGGTGATGCGCTCAATATCGAGCAATTCGCAGGAATATTGCGCCCGTTCCAGCCCGACGCCGTGATCGACACGAGTCAGTTCAGGGCAGCCTCAGTCGACAGCGTCGTCAACTTTCTGGCTGGTTACATTGGGCGCTACGTGATGCTCAGTAGCGTTGATGTTTACAGGGCATTCGGTATTCTCTGGAAGACCGAAGAAGGGCCGATACAGTCAATGCCAGTCGACGAGACCGCCGATTTGAGAACTGCTATTTCGTTCGATTCAATGAGAGAGTCAGACGATCAGGACAACAGGTTCGCCGAATCAGCGGTTTTGGCCCAGAATCAGGTCTCTGCGACCGTCGTGAGACTGCCATCTGTGTTCGGTATCGGCGATAAAATGGGGAGAGTGAGCCGGCAGTTGGAGAGGATATTCGAAGGTGGTGAGTTGGTCGTCAAGCCACGATATTCCGCTGCCTGGCGACACTCCTACGGATATCTCGACAACATCGTCGATGGACTCTTGACTTGCGCGGCAGATTCACGACCTGGCAAACACTTGTACAACCTTGCTTATCCTGATCCAGTGAGCGACGTCGAATGGTTTCGGTTGGTAGCCGATGCTGTGGGATGGAGCGGAACCTTGGCGTTTGATGATGCCGGACCTGATGCCGATCTAAATATGGATCAGGAGCTTTTCGTAGACTCGACCAAAATTAGGACCGAACTCGGTTATAAAGAACGTGTCGGTATTGAGGAAGCTGTGAGAAAGTCAGTCGAATGGGAGATGTCCAAGCAATCCCCAGGTCCATACGCCGCGAAGAGAGTTTTAGATTGAGCGACGATTTTCCGATGGCAACCGGGCGATAGAGTGCGGCTTTTTCCGCTTGCGTGCTAGAGTTATCGGCGACCGGCCCAGTCAAAAGGTGGCCCCCTCATGGATGGACAACGAAAGCCGGTCCCGCGTCGTCACTGTCCCCAATGCGAAGTGCCCGAGTCCACGGGCACTCCCCCTGCCCGAGCTGGTTGGCAAGTCATTTACCACGATCATCGAGATTGACGAGTTCACTACGGCAGATCACTCGACTCGCATTAAACTGATTTAGAAATCCGAACAGAAAAAAAGACCCCGCTCCGTGAATTACAGGAGGCGGGGTCTTTTTCAGTTTTCAGGCAATATGGCTCCCGAGGCAGGATTCGAACCTACGACCCGCTGATTAACAGTCAGCTGCTCTACCACTGAGCTACTCGGGAAAGAATTTTGTGAATGGATACGATATCCAGTCACAACTGCTCTGATACATTCACGCTAGCGGCACCGGCAACACCGGTAGCACCAGAAACGTTGCCACCGTCGGCAAAACTGCTAGCACCAGCAACGCTGGCGATACGACAGCACTGGCAGCGCGAATCTATCAACAACCGATAATTATAACGTGCCAAAAACCGTATCCAACTGGCAATCCGGCAATCTATCGAACAAAACAGCTATCTCCTGGTCACCTTCAATAACGCCATCTGACGCCTGAAAGCGAGGGGTAAACA
>CAYLWG010000061.1:0-14928 GCA_964387235.1 uncultured Dehalococcoidales bacterium | reverse complement strand
TCCGCAAAACACACACAATGAGACAGGCTCTTGGGAGAGGGATGGGGTGAGGGGATAGTTGCTAACGAGATGCAACACTTTCGATAGCTTCGATTCCACTGTCGACCACTTTCCCCTCAACCTAACCTTCTCCCCGGGGAGAAGGGATTGACCACACCGGTCGACACTTATGAGACAGTCTCCTCCGGTCGGGAAATCGGTGTGGCTTCCTGGCGAGCGAGAACCGTGAGTTTTACTTGCAGAAGACGTGCCTCTGGCACCTAAAAACCCATCGCCACACCATCACGCCTCGGATCGGCACCGCCGAGCATCGTTCCGTATTTCGTCAACTGAATTCCGTGACCACCGCCGACACCGTTGTGCCAGTCGGGCGATACGACCACACGATGCCCACGCCGCACAAGGTCGTCACGCATGCGCTTCGGAAACCTGCCCTCCAACATCAGTGTTCCATCGTCGAAAAAGCGGAAACGCGGAGCCTCTATCGCCTCCTGCACGTTCATGCCGACATCGATGTGGTGGTACATCATCTGAACGGTTGTGTGGAGAATTCCGTAACTGCCGGGCGTAGAAATCGACATCCGGAATTTTTGTCCACTGCCCGTCGCTGTTGTCGCACCTTCGAAAATCTGGGACGGAGCTATACAAAAGTCTTGTTGTTTGCCGGGGCCGATCAGGTTTGGACTTCCCAGATCGGCATCAACATCGAACCACTTGCACATGTTGTTCATAAAAACACCCGTGTCGCCCGCAACGACCGCGGAACCAAACGCACCACCGAGAGTCTGGGTGACCGTTACCACGTTGCCTTCGGAATCGGCAGTTGCGAAGTGCGTCGTCAGGCCGCTGGCGTATTCTGGCTTCACACCGACTGGCGGGTGTTCGATTCGTGATCGGTTCCAGCGTTCGGCGGGTGGGCCAGATGTTTCGAGAATGTTGATGCCCGCAGCTTTTTCGGCTGCGTATTCTTGTGATAATAGGCGGCCAAGAGGAATTTCGACCTCACGAGGGTCGCCAGCGTACTTAGCGCGGTCGTCAGCCGCAATGTAAACGGCCTCTACTATCCTGTGGAGAGTATCGCTCGACCCATACGGGAGCTGGTCGAACTGGTTCAGGATATTCAGCGTTTCAAGTACCTGGAACCCGGATGAGTTTGGTGGCGAGACGCGTATCTCGAACCCACGGTAGTTGGTCGTCAGGGGGTCCTGCCAGAAAGCTCTGTACGCAGCGAGTTCTTCTCGGCTGATGATGCCCCCGGCTGATTCGAGACCGGCCTGCACACGGTCGCCGAGTTTTCCTTCGTAGAATTCTTTCTGGCCGCCTTCCGAGATTGCGGCGAGCGTTTCAGAAAGTTGCGGTTGCCTGAAGACCGATCCGGTGCCCATCCCCGACCGTTCGAGACGTATTGCCTTTTGTGATGATTCGAACCGATCGATACGTTGCAGGTTTTCTTCGATTAGCCGTGCTCCCCAGGGTGTGAGGGCAATGCCTTCATCTGCGTATCGAATTGCGTCGCGAAACACCCTTGGCAGCGGCAAGGCCCCGTATTTTTCGTGCATCGTCATCCAGCCGGATACATTGCCAGGTACCAGGGGGGCGAGTGGGCCTGTTTCGATGTTGAACTTGTCGTACATTTCGGGTCTGGCAGCCTGCGGGGCGTGTCCGGAAAAATTCAGTGCACGCGTTCGTCCCTCTTTTGCCACGTAAACAAGGGCCAGGCCGATTCCGCCGACACCCGACATGTACGGCTCTGCGACATTCAGGGTTGAGGCGACGGCGACTGCCGCGTCGATAGCGTTTCCGCCATCGCGCAGGATGTCGAGGCCAGCGCGGGTGGCGTATGGATGGGCAGACGCGACCATGCCGTTCTTGCCGGCGGCAGGTGCGCGTGTGGAGCGGCCATGGGTTGTTGCACCGTCTGCGAACAGGGTGTCAGGATCGCTTATTTCAACCTTGTTCATAATGTCTCCGTTCGTCGTTTTTAGCGGGAAGTGACAAGCGTACTCAGGAAATTTCTTGAATCGATTCGCTGTTCGTCTGAACCATACGCCATCGAGTAGTGCCCTCTGTACCCGGCGTTTTCGAGGCGGGTGAACAGGTTAGCGAAATCGATTGTGCCTTCGCCGGGTATGAGGTGAACCTCGTAGTCGCCAGTATTATCGGCCAGCCTTACCTCGCCGATGCGTTCGATTCCAAAGGCATCGATGAATCCGTCGATTCCATCAGGAACCAGGTGCGAATGGTTGGCCGTGAATGCCCATCCCAGTTGTTCGGGCGGGATGGCATCGAAGTATTCCTGCGTTTCTTTTACCGTGTGGGCGATATAGTGAACTTCGGCTTTTTCGGGTTCAAAGTTCAGGTTTTCAAGCAGGATTTTTTGCCCGGTATCGGCACTGTATTTGCAGATTCGGACCAACCGGTCGAGTGAGGCTTTTTTCCGTTCTGTGACATCACTGGAAAAGTGGAACCCGGCATGTACTACTGTCCATGAGCAGCCGAGCTGGTTGGCGAGGTCGATGCTGGCACGCATATACATATCGACACCGCGTGATACGTGGGGTGAGAATTCGGCGACGTTTACTGCCGAAAGCGTGTGCAGCCCGATAGAAATGCCGTTCGATTCGCACATGTTTTTGAGTTCACGCGCCCGTTCTGGGCTCCAGGTGTCCATGTGGTTTGGGCCGGCGTCGGCGTTGAAGTCCAAAAAGAAAAACTCGTTGTCGATCGCCCACCGCACGGCGTCTTCCAGCCGTGTTTTTCCGGCGTCAAATCCTATCCGATCCCTGAGTGACATTTTTTATACCTGTTCCTGATTTCTGCGAAGCGGACCCTAGTTCCAATTATCGTAAAGGCGGCTGTTCTCAAGATTAAAAACCTCGAACTGTAGTCCGCTCGACTCAGCAGCAGCACGTCCCTCTTCAAGCACCAGCCATGTGCCGCCCCTGCCGATGGCCCGGCCATTGAGCATGATTAGCTCTCCTGCCACAAGTGACATCGATGCCTTGCCGGTTGCGAGGTTGACAACCGTTATGTCGGCATCTGAGCCTTCGGTGAAATGGCCTTTATTGAGCAGGCCCAGCATTCGCGAAGGCGTGTAACTTAATTTAATAACTGCTTCGGCCATGCTCAGAGCGCCGAAAGCGACAAGCGCCATAGTCCGTTCTATCGATACATTTCGTGGTAGCGAACCCCCATCGGTAGATATTGCGTCCACCCGGAACGTCCCGTCATCGTATTTTGCCGTTGCGAGAGTGAACGCACTTGTTGGGGGGTTCACCGGGAAGCTGAGTGCGGCATCGGTAGAAGCGGCTTCCCAGACATCGACTGCCTCCTGGCCGGTGACCATGATTACCCGGCCACCGCGTTCGATAAGCGCAGAGCCATAACCGTCGAGTAACGCGGCGCGCATTCCTGCGTCGGTCGTCGGATAATCGCGTGCTTTGAGGCAGTTCTGGGCCACGTTATACACCAGGTTGCCTGACTCATCGCACAGGCCGTTGGTTCCGTTCGCCTGGGCTAAGTAGGCTTCGGTTACCCATTGCGAACGCATCCGCTCGATCATTGTGAGTGCTTCCTGAACTTCTTCATGTGGTTCATCGATCATTCCGCGGGTGTACGAATTGATGTGAGCCACATGGAGGCGGCCACTGCCCGTGATTTCGGGCACTTCTCGTAGCCCGGTCATATCGCTTCCAGAATCCTTGGTTCCGACGTGGAAGGCCACCCACGCAAGCTGGTCGTTTGCCTCTTTGACTACGTTGGCCGATGCCTCGGGTGTGAACGGGTGGTAGCCGCCGAGTATTTTGACACCGATGCCACCCCGTTTTTTTACATCGGCGATAGCGTCGCGTAAAACGACTGGCCGGGGGTCGTCTTCTTTGATCGTCGTGTGCGGGACCAGCCCCATTAGAGAAGCGACGTTTAACCCTGCACCGCGGCGCAGCATTCCTTCCGACATTGCGGTGGGATCGCCAGCGAGATCGAGGGCGGTAGTGGTGCCTGATTCGACAAGCATTGCGTGCCCGTAGGCCCGATCGACGCTGTTATTAAACGGGCCTGAGAGGTGGGCGTGAGAGTCGATATGTCCCGGCATCACAATTCGACCTGTCACGTCGATTATGTCGTCAGTCAATTCGGGCGAGATGTTTTCAGCGATAGCCGCTATTTTGCCGTGTTTGATGCCCAGATCGAACTGGCCGTCAATATTGTTCGTGGGGTCGATTACACGTCCGTTTGTTAGAACGAGATCGAACTGCGGCTGAATTGCCAATGGTTAGTGCGCCTGTGTTGAAAGGGGTGTGAAAGGCATGGCCGGTAGGGGTGCAGAGCAATTTTACAGAGCCGTAACCCGACGGTAACGGGTTGTGTCCGACCATATCTCTATCGAAGGCGTGCTGGAGAGATTCATTACACACTAGAATGGTTGCCTGCCGCATGTTGCGAATGAACTTCCCGGCACGTTTTCGCGTTTGTTACCCCTGTTTGTGAAGAAGCAATCAAAAATGAGTAAACGACATTTATTGTTGACGTTGCTAGGGCTGGCATCACTGGTCCTTGTTGCATGCACCGGTGCTGGTGACGAGGAGACTGTCACTGAATCGACCAGTCCTGCCCCTGTCGCTACTACTATCGCAGTGCCTACTAAGGTTGCTCCCACGACTGCTCCGGCTGCGGTGCCAACTGCTACTAAGACCGCGACTGGCGACAGCGCATCTACGGGCGGAACGGAAACGAGTTCGGGTACGGGCACTCTCGAAATCCGTGTGACCGATGCGCCGGACCCATCTATTACAGCCGTTTTCGTGACGACCGACAATATCGAGGTTTCGATTGCGGGGCAGGGATGGCTGACCGTGATCGACGAAGAGATTACGTTCGAGTTGCTTGCCCTTGAAGGTGTGGAGGCAGTGCTGGGTAGTGCCGAACTCCCGGTTGGAAAATACACGCAGATCCGCCTCTCTGTTCCGGAAGTTCAGATCGAGAAAGACGGAGAACTTGTATCAGCAGAAGTCCCGAGCGGAACGATTAAGCTGGTCGGGACATTCGAACTCGTTGCGGGTGAAAAAACGTTTATCAGCCTCGACTTTGAAGTCGATAAGTCGTTGGTGGACCGTAAGCGACGGGGATTTCTCTTTAAACCGGTCATAAAGCTGGCAGTAGGTGAACCGGGCGAAGAAGGTTCTGCTGTTGTGGCATTGACCGGCAAGCCTTCACCAACAGCTGTTCCAGTGGCGACGACGGCCCCCACACCGGTTCCGCCGCCCGTCCCGGTAATCCCGGCTACTGCGACACCTGTTCCACCGACGGCGACTACTGAGCCAACAGCAACGCCGGATGCCGTAGGAGCGTTCTTCCTTGACATTCTGGAGCCTGTGGACGGTGAAGCTTTCGTCGAGGTAAATACCTTTGAAATTGTGGGCCGGACAACTGTTGATGCGCTGGTGACCGTGAATGACGCGTTTGCCGATGTTGCCGTTGATGGCACATTCAGGTTGACGGTCGAACTGGACGAAGGTCCCAATATCGTGGAAGTTGTGGCTAGCACTGCTGGTGGGGACCAATCCAGCATAGTGCTGGTGATCATTTACGAGCCGGCCGCTTAGGGAAATGAAATGAATACTCTTTACAGACCTTTCGCCCTGCTATCAGTCATTTCGCTGATACTGGCATCGACTCTGACTGCGGTCTCGGTTTCGGCCGATTCAAACGCGTCCAGCGATATTCCGCCGGGACAACTTACGCGGCGTGGTGTTACCGGAACAGTGGTGGCCGTGGGCGGGAGTGATTTCGTTGTCGAAACTAAGTTTGGCAACGTGACCATCAACGTTACTGCTGGCACGATCTTCAGGTCCGGGGCCGACGATGCCAGCCTCGAAACGATGCAGGTTGGCGATCGTGTTGGTGTGCTTCTCGATAAGCCGCCCGATGCGCCAAAAGATGATGATGGTGGTGATACAGACCTGACGCCGACCGCGACTACGGATGACACAGGTGTCGACCTGACGCCAATTCCGACATCTGACGATACGGGTACGGAACCGGATTTGACACCGACTGCTACTCCTACGTCAGACGACACAAGTGTTGATTTGACGCCGACTCCGACGAACGACGACACGAGTACGGAGCCGACACCGACCCCAGAGCCGACGGCGACTTCTACGCCCGAGCCGACTGCAACACCGACTCCAGAGCCGACGGCAACTTCTACTCCCGAGCCAACTGCAACTCCCGAATTGACGCCGACTCCAACTTCGGATGACACCAGCGTGGATTTGACGCCGACTCCAACGAGCGATGACACGGGTACGGAGCCAGACCTGACGCCGACTCCTGCCCCAGATGACACGAGTGTCGACCTGACGCCAACTCCGACGAGTGACGATACGGGAACAGAGCCGGATGCCGAGCCGACAGTGGCCCCGGCACCAACTGTGGCCCCTTCGTTCCGCCAGGATGTAACCGCTCTTAGAGTCACGATCATTCCCTCGAAGGCGTCACGACAGCACAAACGTGGCGTGGTCACCAGCAAGGGCAACGGAAAGACCAAATTCCTCGATGAAAACGGTGAAGAACAGGAATTCGACGGTGAAGAGGGAGAAGAGGGCGATGACGTCGTATTCATCACGCGGGGCAGGCCGGATGGTGGAGAGGATGTCACCGGTTCGGCCGATCCGGGCGATGTAGAAGATCGACTTACGCGACTTGCAGAGTTGAACCCGGAACTGGCCGAGAAGCTGGCCGAGAGGAAGGCTGAAGCTCAGGCCAAACGGGATGAACGACTGGAAAACACCCTCGGAAACGCCCCGGATGATAAAAAGGGCGGCATCCAGTCGGCCATAGATAAGAAGAACAACCGCGGTTCTGGCGGTGGTTCTGGCTCCGGATCCGGCTCTGGTAGCTCTGGTAAACCCGATGACAAGGGCAAATCCGGCAGTTCGGGCGGCTCCGGCAGTTCTGGTGGCGATAGCTCGTCTGGCAGCGGCTCGGGCGGCGGTAGTTCGTCTGGCGGTGGCTCAGGCGGTGGTGGCGGTAAGGGTGGCGGCAAAGGAAAGCCTTAGCCGCAAACCGATTCATGAGGATTCATTCGCGCACCCGTGGCATAACTGCTGCGGGTGTGTTGGTTAACGGTGGTCTGACTCGTTTCTGGCTCTCCTGTGATTTCTCCCAGTGACCCGGCGCACCGCCGCAGAGATGTGGGCAGGTTTAGACTTCGGCACCACGTAAGCGCCCATGACCCCTACAGAATTACCGCCTCCAACGGCTCTGGCCTCATCGAACCCACATGGCCCGGTGGGACGTCCACGCGCCGATGCCCTGATCGTTTACGCAGGCCGTGGTCTTCGCGACATGGGTCGCGGGCTTATCGCAGTGGTACTGGCGATTTATCTTGCAGAAATCGGATTCTCCATACCGCAGATTGGCCTTGTGCTTGGTGTAAGCCTGGTTGGAGGGTTTGTGCTGTCGCTTGCTGTGATGTTCACTGCGAATTGGATATCAAGGCGGGTGTGGTTCATCGCTATCGCCACTATTACCGGCCTTGCGGTTGTCATGTTGTTCACTACCGAGAATGTCTGGCTGATCGGCCTGGCATCGTTCTTCGGGTCGTACGCCGGTAGCGGCATGCACTGGGGGCCGAGCCTACAGCTCGAACAGTCGGCACTTACCGAAGTGGCTGCAACTCGAAATCGGACTCGTGCGTTCTCGAACCTATCCGTCTCCTCGGCGGCTGGAAGGGCTGTTGGTGGGGCGCTCGTCGGGATCGCAACATTCCTTATCGGCGTGCGGGGATGGGAACTGATCGATGCCTACAAGGTGCTGTTTGCGATTTACATGGGTATCAACCTGGTAAATGCGGCTATATATCTGGGTCTATCTTCAGCAGTCGAAACGAAAGCAACGGTCGGCAAGTTACTCGTCAACCCTTTCAAGGTTCCATCACGAAAACCGATTCTGAGAATTTCTGGTCTGTTCGGAATCGATTCTTTCGCGGGCGGAATGATTTTCGACTCGTTCTTCGCACTCTGGATGGTTCAAAAATACGGCTTGAACGAGGGGACAGTGGCGGCGATTCTGATTGCTACCCAGGGGCTGAATTTAGTCTCAATTTGGCTGGCCCCGTCTGTTGCAAAGCGAATCGGGCTGTTAAACACGTTTGTGTGGACTCAGGTCGCTGCGAATGTATGCCTGATTGCATTTGCGTTTTCGCCGACTGCGATTGTGGCAGCGGGAATCTGGATGCTCCGGGGCGTATTCGACGAGATGGACGTGCCGACGCGGCAGGCGTACATGATGGCACTGGTACCTCCAGAAGAGCGCACTGTGATGGCCGCTTCGGCGAATCTTGGTCGTGGGCTGGGCAGGATGCCAAGCTCTTCGGTGACTGGCTTACTCTGGGCAGGTTCGTACACCGTTGCACCGTGGCTGCTCGGTGGCGGACTGAAGCTGCTGTACGACTTTGCGATTTATTTTTCCTTCAGGAACGTTAGGCTTCCCGAGGATACGGGGCTGGAGTAGTCAGAGGGGATGGGATTGCGCCTCCCTCCCTAGCGAGAACCGGGGCTATTTGCCGCTCGATACGATCGTTCTTGCTGTGCGATACGGTCATATTTGCACCTGATTCGGGATCTGAATTGGCACCCAGTACACATCCGATCTTGACCGGCAAGTCGTAACTATCCAGGTAGAAATTCTCCCCAATCATGTTGCGGGTACGGCAGAATTGGAAGCAGTTCGTTCGCTATCAGTTGCCCGTGTGGTGCATGGCCTCGTCGCGCATTCTGGAGCATGGTTCTGGTAACGGCGTGAAGGGCTCAGTCAGGTAGATCGGTTTCAACTTGAAAATCATTACGTTTCGCTCAAAATATCGGTTTACAGCGTTTTTCATTTTCGTGACGTTCGCGCTTGCCGTGCTTATAACTCCAACTGTTGTTATGGCGCAGGACGGTGGGCAGGACGACGGTGAGCAAATTGCCGGGTACGTGATACTTGGTGAAGAAGTTGCTGGGCCCCACATAGTTCAGGTTCAAATCAGCCCCATTGCTCCCAAAGAAGGGTTCCTGCGCGTTGCGGTACGGGTGAGGGATGCTGAGACCGGCGTTGATATCGAAGATGCGATTGTTCGAATTTTTGGGTCGCCGTCCAATCAGGGAAGAAGGCAATACTCGCCGGGGCTAAATTCGCCGTTTGACCCGATTTTTTACCTTGCTCAACTGGAACTTGCCGAGGCTGGCATCTGGGCGATCGACGTGGAAGTAGAGACTGATCTTGGATCCGGGTCGACCGTGTTGTCGTTAGAGGTGGGCTCAAGGACTCGTGGTGTGGTTGGGAGTGCCTGGGGCACCGGCCTGTTCTTGATAGTGCTGATGGGAATAGGGAGCGGAATTTTCTGGCTCTGGTATTCGTCAAAAAAAGCCCTCGCACGCCAACGAGATCAGAGAACTCAAGGGCTCTGAAATTCCAGGATGCAGTGCCAGCGTCCGCACCAGTGGCCGCTATAGTGGCAAATTTGCTGATTCCCGGTAGTCCGTAGTATTTGTGCTGGGAGAGTCTCTCGGTCCCTGGCTTAGTTCAGGCAGTGTGGCGGTCGGTAGATCGTAAAAATGCGGGCTCGAAATCTTGGATTGGGAGATGCTCGAAACATTGACCCTGCGGGCGCGCGGTGCTAGGTTGTCGAGACCTCTGTGTGGTGCGCGGTTGCGAATGAGGGACCGGCCTTCCCGGTGTGCCGCCAATTCACCCGCAGAGGCAGAGCAGAGTTCAGACCCCAGTTCTGGGCATCGAATCGGTGTCAGAACTGATAAACAGGAGCACGATATGACTGAGCCAGTACGCTTCGAGGCCGAAGAGATCACTCCGAACGAGAGTGGCAGGGGGATGGTGGCTGAAGCGGCCCCGTTCGTCGCGTCGGTCGAACGATTAATGATCAGAGTTCGCAGTGCGAAACTCAAAGACCACGGCCAGATGATCGACAACCTGCAGGCCTGGATAGATCGGGCTATGTCTGGTGGGATTGATGTCCTTCGAGATGGCGAAAAGGTTCTCTCATCGCTAAACGCCAACGTGAGCGAGATGATTCAGTCACGCACCATGTTGCGCAGGGTAGTGGCACCAATGATTGGTCTGACGGTGCTGGCCGGAATCCTTGCTGGTGTTGCCGCCCTTTCGATTGGAAATGGCGCAGTGGTGCTTGAGGCCTCGCTAGATATATTCATCGTAGCGATCATCTTCGGAATTGCAGGCAGCGCACTGGCCGTGCTGCTCCGAACAATGACCTTGCAGCAGGAACACACCGACAAAGTGGCGCTACTGATGATTGGTCTTGCACGACCTCTGGTCGGTGGAGTCCTTGCGCTGGCAATCTTTGCACTTTTCGGTTCCGGGATAGTCTCACTGCCGCTGGTCTCTGACCAAAATGCCACTACCAGAGTTGGATTTCTAGCTATCGGTAGCGGAAGTGGCGGCCTGGGAATCATGGCCGGTCAGCTGGCACTGTTTGCATTTGCGTTCGGTGCCGGAATCATGGAGGGGTACGTGACTCCTCGCTTCGCACGCGGCGTAGCGCGCGTGGCCGACCGAGTCAGTTCTGCTACCCGGTAATTTTCAATAGCCGTAAGTAGCCAGATATCTGCTTGAACAGAAAAGGCCGGTCGCAATGACCGGCCTTTTCTTATTGTTGTTTTTCAGGGTCGGGGCGGTTAGTTGTAAACCCAGATAAAGAACAGAACCGCAATCGCAATTAGTGCGCCCAGCTTGATCAATGAGGATTTGACAGACGCTACACGGTGGCGACCGGGATGCTTGCCGCGAAGTTTGGATTCGGCGCTCATCCGCATACTTTCGATTTGAAACCGGCCAGGATCGTGATTCATCAGGGTTCTCCTATTCCGTTCGACAGCTGCCTACGCATCCTACACTAGCGGCGATTTATGTTTCGTCGGTGCTCGCCAGCAGGACCAGTCGGGCGTTAACCCTTCGACCACCAGATAATTACGGTGAACAGCACGGCGTAAAAAGCGAGTCTCAGAAGCAACTGGCGCTTTGTGACTGGTTCTTTTGGGCCGCGACCGCCACGATTCCACAGGTTCAATGCTGAATCTCCCAGTTGTTGTCGATCAATGTCGCTGCCCTAAAAAAACTACTGCTTGAAGTTTGCGAGTTGTTCGGCAAAAGTAAACACCGCCGGTAGGCCGCCAGTGTGAATGAATATGACCGTTTCATCCTTGTTGAACCCGCCCTCTGCAATCTGGTCGATCAGGGCGGCCATGACTGTACCCGTGTAGTTGGGATCGAGAATAATTGCATCGGTTTGCGCAGCAATATGGATTGCCTCGGCCACGTCTGCCGTCATCACGCCGTAGCCTTCACCTATGTACTGTTCGAGTATGCGCATATCGCCCTTTTCGAACGTAACGGGCAGGTCGAGCAACTCCTGAATATCCTTGTTGTGATCGAAAATGTACCCGTCGAGCGGAACATCGTAAGTCACGGTCACTCCGGTGAATTTCCAGTCGAGTCCCATCGCCTTCGCCGCAACGATTAAGCCGCACAGAGAGCGTCCCGCAACTCCGATGAAATGCACCTTCTTGAGACCGTTTTCTTCGATCTGTTCTCGTAGTTCGATCCCGGCCTGAACGAAGCCGACCATGCCGACGATTCTCGGGAACAGGTGGTTCTGTATCAGGTACGGCTTGTGTCCATCGGCCTCAAGTTGTTCCTTTAGCCTGGTGGCGTAGCCCTCTGCATCGCCCGACTGGTACTCGTCGAGCAGGTGCAGTTCGGCGCCGAGAATCTTGTCGATTAGCAGGTTGCCCTGAACTTTGCGGTTTGCTGCGTTCTTCAGAATGAGGATGTACCGCATGCCGATTTTGTTGGCTGCGGCTGCGGTCATCCGTGCGTTGTTCGAGTGGTAGTCCATGATGTTGATCATCACGTCGTATCCCTCGTTCTGCACGTGCGGCATCTCGAATTCGTAGTGGCGTGCTTTGTTACCGCCAAACGCAAGGCCGGTCATGTCTTCGCGTTTGATCCAGATGTTCGGGCCACCAAGCCGTTCGGTAAGTCGTGGCATTTCTTCAAACGGAGTCGGCAGGTGTGCGATACGCATACGTGGCAACTTGTCGATGTGTTGTTGAAGTTGGCTGGGAGTGAGGTGATTGGTCATGGTTGGTGAATTGTAATGTGCTGATGCTGACGTTGGAAGTTTGAGCTACAACACGGAGCCTCTAGCCTTACAAATAACGGTCAATGGTCATCCTGAATTTATTTCAGGATCTACCTGCCCCAACTGCCTGCAACGACATGAGCAACTCTCCCAAACGTTACTTCGTCTATATCCTCGCCAATAGAGGAAAAATGCTCTACACAGGCGTGACGGGGGATCTGTTTCGGCGCGTTTGGCAACATCGAAACAGCGGTGGGTCCAAATTCACTGCAAAATACGGAATTCGCGATCTCGTCTGGTTTGACGAGACAGACGACATTACAGAGGCGATATCTAAAGAGAAGCAGATTAAAAACTGGCACCGACAGTGGAAGATCAACCTGGTCGAGGACGCGAATCGTTACTGGGAGGACCTGGCACGTGATTGGTACGGTTAGTTTTGATTTTTCCAAACAGCAGAATATTGTCACGCTGAAGCACTCTGGCATCACACACTGTCAGCACCGCGGCCTCAGCCCTCAAAAACGATCGAATTACTTCGCCTGGTACTTCCACTTCAAACCCAAATAAATCCCACCGTTTTGAGCATTATGCCCATCCTGAATTTATTTCAGGATCTACCTGCCTTTATTGCGGTGAATCTGGTACGTCGCTGTGCATGGTGTCTTCGGTTTCGTGGTGAAGCAGCACTCCAAATTGACGGGAACTCACTCGGAGCCGGGGAGGGGTAGAAATATCCTGAAATAAATTCAGGACGACAAGTTCCTGTTGTATGTTCGATTCCTCAGGAAGCAGTCGTCTATTCCACAAACTTGTCGGCATGGGCGAATAGTTGTGGTAGGCCGCCCGAGTGGATGAAGCAGATCGTTTCATCGGGGTCGATACGGCCAGCCCGCAGTTCGCCTATTAATCCCGACATCGATTTTCCGGTGTAGTTCGGGTCGAGTATCAACCCTTCGGCCTTGCCCACCATAAAAATCGCCTCGATAGTGCGGTCGTCGGGTACGCCATATTCGGGGCCGCGATAGTCCTCCAGAACGGTGATATCGGAAGCATCAAGTCCGATTTCAAATTGGAACATTTCGGCAACTTGCGTCGCTCTTGCCGCAGTGATCTCGTAAAAGTCCTGGACCTTGCCGGGCGAATACTGCACGGCAGTTGCCCGCCAGTCGAGCCCCCGGTTCTTTGCATAGAGCTGCAGGCCCGCGATTGACCGACCCGTGAGACCCCAGAAACGGACTGGCCCTTTAACTTTCGATGCCTCAAATTGATCTTCGAGTTCTAGACCCGTTTCAAGAAAGCCGATCATGCACATGATGTCGGCGAACGGGTCGTCTGGCAGAAAGTACGGTTTGCCGCCTTCTTGTTTTGTTTGCTCGAAAACCTTTTCTGCCACCTGCCGACCATATTCGGATGGCGTCCGGTGAATCTTGGCTCCCATCAGCTTGCATAGCAGCAGGTTGCCGGTGAGCGGAGCGGTGACCATGTCGGTAGAGACGATGTGGTATTTCAGTCCGGCTTTCGCACACCCGGCGGCGATGAAGCGGGCCTGGTTCGAGTGGTAGTGGTTGATGTTGATGACGGTGTCGTAGCCGCCTTCAAGGATGTGGGCGATCTCGAACTCGAAGTGCCGGCCCTTGTTGCCGCCAAACGCGAGGCCGGTCGTGTCATCACGCTTCACCAGCATCCGGTTCGGTACTGATACACCCTCGTCGATCAAGGCCTGGCGAAGTCGGTCGAGCGGCTCGAGCGGCGTGTTCAGGTGCGAAAGCTTGAACCGTGGAAGTTTTTCGAGCCTGTTTCGGATGTGGGCCTGGGTGACTGTCATTCAGGGTTATTTGTCCGCAACGGTATGGTCGGCCTGATTGTTCGGTTCCGGCTGCGCTGGTAATTTCCGTTCAAAGAGTGATTGACTCGGGCTGGTGGCCTGGAGCGGTGTGGGGGTTGCGGCAGGTCTGGTGAACTGATCGTTCTTAGACGGCATCCAGCCCCAGGGCCGCGGGCCGAAATCTACCGGCATCGGGATGCCGTTCCGCACCGCCAGTATCGGCCTTATGGCATGTGTGCCGATTCCAAACGAGCCGCTGCTGCCAAGAAACTTGAAATCACCTTCGACCAGTTCAAGTATCGAAATATCGGCTCCTGCACCCACCCCGAGTGATCCAATCTCATCGGACATCCCAAGAAATTCAGCCGGTTTTGAAGTTGTCATGCGGATGGCGTCCTCGAACGAAATCCCGAGCGACATGACTTTGCCCATACATTCGGTAAGCGAGAAAACTGGGCCAGCGAACCGGCTCATTGCGGTGATGTCGGAACTGATCGTGTCGGGTATAAAGCCCTGATCGACAATTCTCTGAGCTGCTTCGAACGAGAAGTTAGACCCGCCCACGCCTACATCAAAGTAGACACCGTTTGCGCGAGCTTCTCGGGCCTGCGGCAGCAACGAACCGTTCGCCAGCAGTGAGCCAACCGTGGCGCTCAGGGTGTGCGTGACGATATCGCCTGACGTGAGTACGTCTGTAAGCAGTTTGGGTGTAAGTTCAGCCGCTACGGGGTCCTGCGCTGAAATATCACCAACGTGAACCATAACCGGAACCCCAGCTTCGGTCGCAATGGCCTTTGCCGCCACTGGCAGCCCGATTCCGAGGGCCGTGATTCCAGGTGAAACCATGCGGACCTTCACGCCCTTGATGACATTGGGAGCCGACTGGATTGCTTCAATAGCGGCGCGTGCTTTTTCGTATGAAGAGCCAAACCCTTCG
>CAYLWG010000060.1:0-15053 GCA_964387235.1 uncultured Dehalococcoidales bacterium | reverse complement strand
GCGCTTGCGGGCAAGCTGATTTCTCGCGAGATCAATTTGGCCGGTCTGGGGGTTGCTACGGGCTATACCGGGCGGACGAACGTACAGGGCGAAGAGGTTGCGAAGCTCGACGAGTGGTCGAACGAGTTGATGATCGACCTTCTTGGCGAAACCGGGTGCGTGTGCGTGATGGGTTCGGAAGAGGTCGAAAACCCTATCACCCCGCCCGCCAGTGCTTCGGCAGGCCGGTACGCCGTACTGTTCGACCCGGTTGACGGGTCGTCGAATATTGATATAGCTGCACCAGTCGGCACAATATTTTCGATTCAGCGCCGGATTACGAAATCGGGTGGCGGGCATATGGACGACCTCTTGCAGCCGGGGCGAAATCAGGCGGCGGCCGGTTACATTCTTTACGGTTCTTCAACGATGTTCGTGTACACGACCGGGAACGGTGTTCACGCCTTCACGCTCGACCCGACGATGGGTGAATTCCACCTGACGACCGAAGACTTGAAGTTTCCCAAAGAGTCGAACATTTATTCGGCAAACGAGGGCAATGCCGGGACCTGGCTTGAGCCGGATCTTCAGTGGCTCAGGTGGCTGAAAGAAAACGACCCTGATACGGGCAGGCCTTATAGCGCCCGGTACATCGGAGCGTTGGTTTCCGATTTCCACCGAATTCTGCTCAAAGGTGGCATCTTTGCCTATCCCGGTAACACCACGCAGCGCGAGGGCAAACTGCGGCTGCTATACGAGTGTTCCCCGCTGGCATTTATCGCAGAGCAGGCCGGGGGCAAGGCTACGAACGGCGTGAAGCGAATACTCGATATCGAGCCGGACTCCCTGCACCAGCGAACTCCTTACTACATCGGTAACACACGCGATGTCGAACTGGTTGGTCGCTTCCATTCAAGCGATAAATAGTTCGGGTTGGTTTTTGTCAGGCGTAAAACCGACGGGGTTTGAGATTTTTTCAAGCCGGGGCATTCGGGGTTTCCTGGGGTTTCTTGGGCGAGATTTGGGGCATCTCGGGCATACGAGGCGACTCGGGCATCCGGGCCGCAGCGCAGTTGAGAGAAATTTCGCAAGACTGCACCGACTGATTCCGCAGGCGAAATGACCTGAGATCCTGCCGCCCTTACGCTAATGACAGGTAACACGTGCGTGACTGTGATACGCGCATACGAAACCTGCCATAGAATCGGGCAATGTCAAAAAACAGCAACCTGTTCTGGGTCGATCTCGAAATGACCGGCCTTGGCGATGACCAGGTGATCGTCGAGATCGCTTCACTCATCACCGACGCCAATCTGAACATTCTTGCCGAAGGGCCAGAAATCGCCATTCACCGCACCGCTGAAGAGATGGGACGGATGGAGGATTGGCCTGCAGCGCAACACAAGAAATCCGGGCTGCTCGATCGCATCGAGGCGTCTGATATCAATGTTAAAGAGGCTGAAACCAGAACTCTGGATTTTCTGAAAAAGTGGGGACCAGAGGGCAAACTACCACTATGCGGCAACTCTATCTGGGTCGACAGGCGGTTTCTTCACAAGGAAATGCCGACTCTCGAAAGCTACCTGCACTACCGGATGATCGATGTCTCTTCGATTAAGGAACTTGTGGATCGCTGGTATCCGAAATCGCTTCGTCCGCCCGATAAAAAGGGCACGCATCTTGCGATGGGCGATGTGAGGGAAAGCGTCGAAGAACTACGCTGGTACCGCGATAACGTTTTTATTAAGGCTTCCGAATAAGCTAACGGGCCTGAGAGTTGGCTGTCGTTCTGGCCGCGCAGCCGCCGTCTGGCCGAAGCGAAGTGATCTCGCCTGACGCAACCTACTGGACGCTGTAGCCGCCGTCGATAGCTATCGATACGCCAGTCACAAACTGCGAAGCGTCAGACGCCAGAAAAACGGCCGTTCCAGCGAGGTCGTGCGGCTGCCCCCATCGACCCGCGGGGGTACGACCCTCGATCGCTGCGTATCTGTCGGGGAACAGCCGACCGAACTCGTCGGTCATCTCGGTGACAATCCATCCCGGCAAAATGGCGTTTACCTGCACGTTGTATTTCGCCCACGCAATCGCACAACTCTTGGTGTACTGGACTACCCCGCCTTTGCTGGCAGCGTATGCAGACGCATACGGCGAACCGAAGATCGACATCATCGACCCGATATTGATGAACTTGCCGCCATCGCGCTTTTTCATCAGCGGGAACGCCAGCGAGGTTACGTTGTGCATACCTGTCAGGTTCGTGTCGATCACAAACCGCCAGTCTTCGTCGGAAAGCAGGTGTGGCTCATCGGCCCGTCGGTTGGTTCCGGCGTTGTTTACGACTATGTCTAATCCGCCAAATTTTTCAACAGCCGCACCGAGCGCTGCCTGAACCGAATCCCGGTCGGTAACGTCGCACTGCACAGCTAAAACACGGTCTGCTGCGTTCATTCCGGAAATTTCCGCTAAGGCCGAATCCAGCTTCGAGGCTGTTCGGGCGGCCAGCACTACCGATGCCCCGTGTTCGATGAATCCTTTGGCTATCCCCAGTCCAATCCCGCCGTTTCCGCCGGTTACGAACGCAACTTTTCCATTCAAACTGAACATTTTTATCTCCCACAGTAAAAACACCCTGAAGATGCCAACTTGATTCGCACGGACACTCGGCGTATTTCACCCGAACGCTGACAGGCTAAACTCTGGCGGGATTATCGCAGAGAGATACTGCGCTTGCTGGCACACTGGGGTCTCGAACAGATTAGAATTTCTCACGGTTCTGGCCGATATTGTTGACAAGATCGAAATTCATATCGTTTTTGCGATTCAGAATGATTGCTCTTATGCTCCTCGTAATCCAACAACACGATCCAATTCTTAAAACATGAATGTTCTCCCGAATCCGCTTGGTATGCCCGAAGCACTCGACGGCCTGCGCGTCCTCGACTGTTCACAAATTCTGGCCGGGCCGTTTTGCAGCATGCTGCTGGCCGACATGGGCGCAGACGTAATCAAAATCGAGAAACCCGGCGGTGGCGACGATACCCGCCGAATGGGCCCGCCTTTTGTTGGCGGGGAATCGGCTGCATTTTTGGCCATGAACCGCAACAAGCGGAGCATCGTGCTGAACTTCAAGCATCCCGATGGTGTGGCCGCGCTGAAACGCCTGGTTAAAGATGCCGATGTCGTGATCGAAAACTATCGCACGGGCACGATGGAACGACTTGGTCTCGGGTATGAAGACCTGAAAAAAGTTAACCCCGGCATCATTTACTGTTCGATTTCAGGCTTTGGCAGGACCGGCCCGTACGCCAATCGTGGTGGCTTCGACCTCGTAGCGCAGGGCATGAGCGGTCTGATGAGTTTTACGGGTGTCCCGGGTTCGCCGCCGGTGAAAATCGGTGTGCCAATAGCCGATATGAACGCCGGTATGTTCGCCACGTACGGCATTCTGACCGCATATATAAACAAGCTCCGTAAAGGCGAGGGGCAGTACCTGGAAGTTTCGCTGCTCGAAGCGGCTATCGCCTACACGGTATGGGAATCGAGCAGCTATTTCGCCACCGGCGACATTCCTGCCCCGCTGGGGTCGTCGCACCGACTTTCCGCTCCGTACCAGGCTTTGCGAACTCAGGACGGGCATATCAACATCGGTGCGCCGAACCAGTCGAACTATGAACGATTCTGCAGCGCTATCGACCGGACTGGCCTGATTGAGCAGGACAGGTTCAGCGATAACGCGAGCAGGCTGGTGAATCGTGAAGCACTTGAAGTTGAGCTAGAAAAGACTCTCAGAGGAAAGACTTCCGAGCAGTGGCTCAAGGTAATGGAAGATGCCGGGGTTCCCGCAGGGCCGATCTTCAACATGTCGGAAGTATGGGCCGACGAGCAGGTGCAGGCGCGTGATCTCGATGTCCCGCTGGAACACCCGACGGCGGGAACGGTGCGGAACATCGGCCTCGCGGCGAAGCTATACGGAACACCGGGGAGAATCACCAGAGCTGCTCCGATCATGGCGCAACACACCCGTGAAGTGCTGATCGAAGCGGGTTATACAGCTAAAGAGATCGCCGCCCTGGTTGAATCAGGTGCGGCTGCTGACAGCGATATTCCCAGCTAACGCGAGTCGAACGCGGCCCGCAGGTAGTTCACCAGGTGCCACATCTCATCTTCGGTCAGGTTGCCGGCCTGCGCTGGCATGCCTACCTGTACGATTCCGTGTTCGATGAACTCGAACAGTATCGTGTCGCTGTGGAGCGGTACATGGATGAACATATCAGCAGGCGGTTTCGGAAGGCCTGCGCCTCCGGGGCCGTCGCCCAATCCGCCAACACCATGGCAGGCGGCGCATGTGCCGACATAAATCGGGTTTCCGATGGCTACCGAGTCGGCCGTCGGTGCGAATGGATTCCTGAGGTTCTCGATAAGGCCCACCCGAAACACCTGCACGTTCATAACGAGCATGATTCCGATTACGGCCACGACAATACCCGGGGCAAGGAACCAGCGTGGCGAACCAGTGGCACTGAAAATCGCCGGTGCCAATCTCCCACGAAATCCAACCACAAGCACAAGTCCACCGATGATCGCCAGTTGGAGACCGAACATCAGGTTTGCCGTATCGGTATCAGGCTTGATGGCGCTGGCTGCCGTGGCAACCGATTGCGCGTTAAATCGGAACGCCGTGCGTGCGTCGAAAGCATCGGGTCGTAGCACCAGGACCTCGGCCTGGTAATTGCCAGCGATGTTTAATGGCGCGTCGATCAGCTGCCAGGTACCGGCGCCAGTGTCTTCAAGCGATACCAGTGGTTCACCCAGATCGTCGTCCAGAAACTTGAGCCGCACGCGGACATCTATAGCGTCATCGACCGGTTCACCGTTCGGATGCGTAATACGAACGACCACGTCGTTTTCGCCCACACCGGCCGGAGTTATTTTGATATCGAAGACGGTGCCTTCTACCTCGTCTTCGTAAATGGCGTTCTCCTCTACCCCCACCCCGGTACGTCCTGCATACTGGCGCGCGGGTTCCAGGCTGGCAAGCCACCCGGCCGCTGCAAAAATCAGGACAGCAATCGTCACCTCGGCCACCAGAGACCGGCCAAACTTCGCCTCACCACCAACAGAATGCCCCAAACGCTTTGCGAGGCGGAACCCGTTGTATGCGGCGAAAACGAACAGTGGAACTATGAGAATGAGCTTGCCGACCAGAAACCATCCGTAGGGGGTCTGAATGGCGACCGGTACAGTTACCTGCATATAGCTCGAAAAGGTGCCTGTTGTCACAAGAATCCCGGCACTAAGCAGTCCAAGCACGGTGAACCGCGGTATCGTTGCTCCGAGTAATTTCGAAGCGTCGGCCCGGCCAAGTTCCCGGACTAACGCAGGGACCGAGATAACCAGATAAAACACGCCGCCGAGCCAGACCATCGAAGCGACGAGGTGAACGAAATCGGTGGCGATTGCGAACGTCTTTACGTCCGGCGGAGTCGCCGCGTTGTGACTGCTTGCGGCGATAAGCCCCAGAAATATCAGCCCAAGAACCAGAGCTGCCTGTGCGAAAACCGAATCGCCCACCAGCGTTGCTTCCCGACCATCTGGATCGTCCTCTTGCCCGGAATCGCTACTCTCGTCAACTTTCCGATCGGTCGCCTCGCTCGCCCGCCTGGCGAGAAACAGCAGAATTCCGATGCCTAACGCGGCAAGCAAACGATACGACCACAGGCGTCCCCATCCGCTCTCGAATGCTATGGAGCGCAGTATTTCAATGTCGGGTGCGAACGCAGAATTGCCGCTCAGCACGCTGGCTTGCTGCAGCAGTTGGCCGAGCATCGCAACCAGCAGCACGATCAGGCCAACGGTCGCAAAGCGCGACCACCGGGCCGACATTACAGAACCTGCCCTCTGCCAGGAATTCTTCGCACGGGAGCCGTAAATGACCGGAACCCCGATTAACACTTCGAACGTGAACCCGCCTATCACGATCGCCGCACCCAGAAATACCAGCCACCGCAACCAGGGATCAGCCACCGTTTGGATCAGGGGCTGCTCGACTGCACTTACTTGCGAACCTGCCGAAAGCGGTTCGCCAACTGCGAACACGTACGAGCCGATCACTTTGTGGCCGTCAACTGAAGACAGGTTCTTCCAGACGACTGTATAAGTGCCGTTCTCAAGTGGCGGTAACCCAACCGAAAGTGCTGTTAGTTCTGACGGGTCCCTTGCGGAGTCGTCGAGGTCGACTCGCTCCGCAGCGGAGTTCAGAACCGTCACTACGCTGAACGATTCTTCAATCGGTTCGCTGAACCAGATGATTATCCGGTCGGGTGAGGTTTCAAGTTCACTCTTCGGAGCCGGGCTTGCGTTGATCTGGTTGGCGTGGGCACCGGCAGTATCAGGGACCGGAATAGCGAACGCCGATACCGCGAATACGACTGATAACGCCAGCATTGTCAGGCGTCTAAAACTGCGCTGGTTCAACGTCTGGACTTTCGTTTACGGCTGCGGCTACGGCTGCGGCTACGGCTACGGCGGCGCTTGTCTTTTTCCTTGCTCGCCCTCCACGAGAGGTACAAGAGGACAACAATGATCCCCCCGATCCCACCGAAGGTAATCAACTCGTCATAAGCGCTGGCACCCGCACCGTGCAGAAGCGGAATCGAAATCGAAATCGCTTCAATAGGTATTTCAAATGGGATTGGGATCATGGTTTATCTCCTAATTGTTCTTCACAGAACCCCGGCCTTAGTGCCGGTCGGGAAGCGCATTTTGACCAGAACGGCGAAATGCCAACCCACCCAGCACCAACCCACCCAGACCAAGAATCAACGCAATTATGCCAAGAAGAGTGGCCGTGGATGCAGCACTGTTCGCATCGGAAGCGTTGGAACCTGCTTCGGTTGCCGCTTCAAGCGCGCCACGGGCTGCGTTCTCTGTCTCGCGCGGTGCTACCAATTTAATCGGAAACTGAACTTCACTGGCCGGTGTCACCTCGTCGAAAGTCGTGTTACTCGACTCAAACGTCGCGTCAATAGCGGTTCCCTCAATGTCTCCAAATATTCGGAACCTGTAACCACCGGTAGATGTGGGGATGAACTCCGCCTTGTACTGACCCGGACTGCCAAATGCTTCCTTGAGAGGCATTATCTGCGAGATAGACGACGCCATGTGAGTCACTTCGGCTTGTAGTGTGGTCAGGCCGGTGACAGCGTTTTTCGCAGCCGGGGAACCTGTAGGCGCTGCCACCTGACCCAGCGGACCACTCATCACGACGGTAGGGTCGGTCATGTGGTTCTCGAACGCTATCGTCGTACCGGGTTGAATTAACACTCTTGAGGGCTTGAATCCATCTTCGTGAATTTCGACCACAACGACGTCGGACGCCGGGTTATCAGGACTAACAATAATCGAACCATCGTTCTCGACCGGGTGAGCGTGGAAGGGGACCGTCAGGCCTTCAAACTCTGGACCAAACGTGAATTCGTAGCGGTTATCGGCCGCAAGTTCGTCGACAAACACCGCTCCGTGCGTGATGAGGTCGATTTCAGTATTACTGCTGCTGTCTTTCGCCGCATCGTCTCCGTGACCGTCACCGTGACCATCGCCGTGATCTTCAGTCTTGAGCGACGTGATTCGGATGGAAACGCCGTTGAGTAGGCCTTCGATAGCGGGCTCGTTAATGAAACCAATAACGAAGTTGTAGTCACCGATATCTCGGCCTTCGTGGGCCAGCACAGTATTAGTTTCTGATAAAACTCCCAGGGCAACGAACAGGGCAATTAGTGACAACGCAGCACCAGCGCGCCACCGTAATAACTTAAATACGGACATTATGTAGCTCCCGACTCTGAATCGGTTCGCGTAGGAACCGACATCGATAGACCAAATTAGTTAACCGGAAAAGGGGTTAACCGAGTCGGGGAGGTCGATCCAGGGGAGTAATCGCCTGGCCATCGGTTATCGGGAGTACTCCGATATATAGCGCGCTCAGGTAGTTGCCGTACCACGGAACGATTGATTCGATCGTTGGGCCGTCGAGGGCCAGAGGGCTGTGCGATGCCGGCGAGACAGAGGTCGAAAGGACAGAGATTGTGTCGCTGTTTGGGCCTAAAGCGTGGTCGTGATCACCATGAGTCTGAACCGGTGTATGAATGTGATCGTTCGTCGGAGATGCGACGAAAATGTGGGCGTGTGCCGGTGAACGGTCGGCGAAGTGATGGTCGATAGCTGGCCCGATAACTGGCGCAAGTAGCCCCATCACCATCAGCAATGCAACGACAGCCAGCTCTAACGACGTGGCCGTTCGTGTCGACTTATGTTTCATTGTTGCTGTCAGGGTCTACCAGTTCAATTTGCCATCAGGTTTGTACCCGTGCAGCGCAAAGTATATCGCGAATAGCCGTCCGGGCCCGGTTTTTCTCGCTTTTCCTGGTGTTTAAGCAGAAATTTGGGTTGTTTGCGAGCCTCGATTGAAACCGGCAGGCTAGTTCAGGGCGACTTCGTTGCGCTCGCCCGTCCTGACTCGGATCACCGATTCGATATCCCTTACCCATATCTTGCCGTCGCCGACAACACCAGTTCGGGCCGCCTCGATAATCGCGTCGATCGTGGCCTCCAGGAAACTATCGCTCACTATGATGTCCATCTGAATCTTCGGAACGTATTCGACCTTGTACTCCACACCGCGGTAGGTATCTACTGAACCGCCCTGCGAACCAAAGCCTCGAACATCGGAAAGCGTCATACCTGTAACGCCAACCAGTGACAACGCCTCGCGTACCGGTCCCAGTCTTACCGGCTGAATAATGGCCGTTACTTGCTTCATTGAAAATCGTCCTTTTCTGTTGCCTTCGTTGTTCGGGTTTGGTTGGCAACTCTGGGCCAACTTTGGGCCAAATCTGAACAGGGGTTAGTAATTTACCGATGGCTCGGTTGTTATTGAGATAAGTCGATATCCACGTTTTCGCGCTACCGATATTCCGGGGTGGCCGGCTTTTTGCAATTTCGAGCGCAATCGGCAGATGTAGGTATCGACCACTCGCACCAGTGGTTTGCCTTCTTTCCACACTTTTCGCAACAATTCAACCCGGCCAACGACCCGCTGCGATTCCTGCATCAGAACCGCCAGCAGGTCATATTCACGCGGGGTCAGGCCCAGCGTCTTACCGTCGAATTCAATTTCGAACAGGTTTTCGTTCAACGAGAGTGTCGTATCCACAGTTCGCCTTTCGATAATGCCTGAATTCTTAGCTACAAGTTGTACAAATCTATTTTTTGTTATCGCCCTCCCCGATACCGGAGCCGGGACCGGGACCGGGATAATTGGGGAAGGGCGATAACCATTTCGCACCTGTGTTGGCTTAGTCGCCTGCCGCCGCACCGGACGGAACCACAACTTTTTTGCCAGCACCAGCAGTAGGAGCGGTGGCTCCGGTCGCTATGAGCGCTGGAGCAAAGTCCGGGTACCCGGCCGCTTCGTGCTCGCTGATATCGAGTCCACGTATCTGGTCTTCATCGGAAGCCCGCATACCAATGGTCTTATCAATCAATTTGAAGATGATAAATGAGACAGGGAACACGAACAGGAATGCCGCTGCGACTCCGATGAGCTGGACACCCAGTAGCGATGCACCACCACCGAAGAACAGGCCATCGACACCACCGTAGGCAGATGAAGCGAACAGGCCAACGGCCAGCGTGCCCCAGGCACCGGCGAACCCATGAGCTGCAATTGCGCCCACCGGGTCATCGACCTTCATTACACGTTCGAGCAACAGAACCGCGCCAACGACGACGAATCCACCGATCAGGCCAGTGACGACCGCCATTCCAGGGTTCATGTTTGCCGTGCCCGCAGTGATGGAAACCAGGCCGCCAATGACGCCGTTTAGGGTCATCGAAGCGTCGAAGCGCTTCCACAGGAAATAGCTGAGAGACATCGCACCAACAGCACCGGCTGCGGCGGCAAGGTTTGTCGTAACCATGATGATCGCAATCGACGCATCGTTACCCGACACAGTCGAACCGGCGTTGAATCCGAACCAGCCGAACCAGAGAACGAACACACCGAGAGCCGCGAGAGTGATCGAGTGTCCGGGGATTGCCGTCGGCTTGTTACCGGCCACGAACTTGCCAATACGTGGGCCAACCACGATCGCACCGGCCAGGGCTGCCCAGCCACCAACGCTGTGAACAACAGTCGAGCCTGCGAAATCGATGAATCCGAGTTCGGCCAACCAGCCACCGCCCCATACCCACGATCCAAAGACCGGGTAGATAAACGCGGTCACCGCCACCGTGTACATGAGATACGCGATGAATTTCGTTCGCTCGGCAACTGCCCCAGAAATTATAGTGGCCGCAGTGGCAGCGAACACTGTCTGGAAAATAAAGAATGCGAAATCGAACATTCCCTCATCGGTCGAGGGGTCGATTTCCGACAGGAAGAAGTTGTTCGTGCCAATCCAGCCGCTCTTGTTAGCTCCAAACATGAGCCCGAAGCCAACCATCCAGAACACAAGCGTCCCGATGGAGATGTCCATCACGTTTTTCATGATGATGTTTGCTGCGTTCTTGGCCCTGGTCGCACCGGCCTCGAGCATGGCGAAACCCGCCTGCATAAGGAATACGAGCGCTGTTGCAAACAGCACCCACACGATGTCCAGGTGAATGGGGTTATATTCCATCGCCCAAATTCCTTTCAGACCATGTGACTGGTCAGTTCAAAAATATTTGGTGATCTGTCGCCGACCTGAACGAAAACGCCAGGGCCTCGCCAGCGGGCCACGCACAAAATTCGGCGCCCGTTCAGCCACCTGAGACGACTCTAAAAATAAAATGTTTCGCCACGGTTGCAGGGTTGTTGCACTGATGGGTCGGAGAGGTAACAAAGGTGTTTCGGGCGTGTGCCAGCGCCGGTCGTCACGAACGGAAAAACACCTGTGCGGCTCATTCGGAACAAAGCGCCGGAAATACGGGCACTGGATGGCTGCAACGATTTCAATTTGCGGATACGATTCGCCGAGAATTCATATCCGCCCCATCCACGGTGGCAAGACGACAGGAAGACCATGGCAAAGCGAATCAACCGGGCGATCGAGCTACTCGAACAGGATCAGACGATCTACTACGATGGCGGGCATACGGGTCATGTCCTTACCCATGAACAGGGCTTGAAGGACGCTCATACGTGGGCCGACTACATCAACGTTGGCATGGAGCATGGCGCCTTCGACATGACCGGCCTCGACAACTACATGCAGGGGCTGATCGATGGCGGCCCGACTGCCAGCGGTCATCGCACCCCGGCAATCATTGTCGAAACTCCGGTCGAAGGCTCTTCCGAGGAAATCATCAGGTTCAATGCGTGGCAGTTTCGGATGATCCTCGCCCGAGGGGTTCATGGAATCCTGCTGTGCCAGGCTGAAACCCCCGATGCGGTAAGGGCGTTCGTAGAATCGTGCCGCTATCCGATCAACATGATCGGTGTTGGATATGGCCTGGATCGCGGTACGCGTGGAACTGGTTCGCAGCCAACTTCGGCACCGGTGTGGGGTGTTGATGCTGATACCTACACTGAAAAGGCCGAGCCGTGGCCGCTGAACCCCGATGGTGAATTGCTTTTAGGGGTAAAGATCGAGACGGTGCGGGCACTTTCGAACTGCGAGCAAACTCTTGCAGTACCGGGTCTTGGTTTCGCAGAGTGGGGCCCTGGCGATTTACATATGTCGTTCGGTATCAAGCGAGATCCGAACAAGCCGATGGATCCGCGTTTGATCGAGGCACGCGAGCGTGTGAAGGCCGCTTGCAAGGCGAATAACCTGGCGTTCCTTGATGGCTGTTCACCAGAGAACATCGCTGCAAAAATCGATGAGGGTGTACGAATCGTGGCGGGGCATAAGGAAGAAACGGCAAAGGTCGGCAGGGCACACTCAAAACGAACCATGCCCGTGTAGTGGCAGAGCCACGTTTTCAGGTGGCAAAGCCACGTTTTCTGAGAGGTCGGCGAGAGCGGGCTGAATCGTTACGACAAGCTTCAGCTAAGTAGTGGCAGGTGGCATCGCCACGTTTTCAAATATTTACGCCAGGTGGACGAAATGACAGTGGATCATGATTTTCTTGAAAACGTCCGACCTTGGATAGAGGCGTCCCTCGGGTATGAACTGCCCGAATCTCCCGGTACTGAGCCGCTACTGAGTGTTGCTCCGACTGGTAGAAACTCGCACCCGTTTTTCGCCGTCCGCGTCGATCAGGTCGTTGCCGTAGCCGCCCGGAGTGAATGGCTCGACAGCCTACGCCCTATACTCGACGATCTCCACCCCGACCTTCTGTTTTCCATTGCCGGGTCGTACGAACTGAGCCGTGTAACACTTCCTGAAAGAGTCGCTGTGTGGGGGCCTATCCCCTGCTACGTGGCCGATGAAACGACGTGGCGTCCAGCCGGTGTCGACCGCTCGGTGAAGTTGTCGGATTCTCAACTGGCCGATGTCGATTTCGAGATATTCTGGCACTGCGCAGGTGCGAAAGCGCTGGCGCATTTCGGTGTTTACGAGAATGGCAGGCTGGTGGCGCTTTCATCTGTGTCTGACCACGGCCACAACATCTATGAGATCGGTGTCGATGCAAGGCAGGGTTCGCAGGGCCGCGGACTCGGAAATGCGGTGGTCAGCGCCGCAGGGAACTGGATACTCGAACAGGGAGCTGTCCCGTTCGCCAGCGCAGCGGAGTGGAACGTACCTTCAGGACGAAACCTGCGCCGGCTCGGCATGAAGTACGTGTACTCGACGATGATCGGGCAACCCGGCCCCTTCCTCATGCCACCACAGCCGCTGGGACAGCCACTGCCGGGCCAGCCGGTCTACAACTACTACCCGGCCTGGGCCATGAACAAAGAAATTCAGGAGAAGCAGTAACGGGGTGGCAAAGCCACGTTCTCTTAGAGGTCGACGAGAGCGGGCTGAATCGTTAGGACCAGCTTCAGTCAGGTGGCGAAGCCACGTTTTATTAGAGGTCGGCGAGAGCGGGCTGAATCGGTAAGAATGGCTTCAGGCAGGCAACAAGATCAATCGCCGTTGTCGCAAGTTTGTTGCGATTCCCTGCTTCGTGATTAAAGCGTCACCACCCGAATCAGTCATCACCTGCCGTCTTCTCAGGAAACGCAACCACGTTGCTTACCGCCTCCAGGCACGCCTCTATCGTCAGGCCTGCCGTCCCGGGAGCGAACGGCGTTACCCGCACCTCGTAACCGCCCTCCTCGTATGCCATATCGGTTGGCATATATCCGTAGTGGCCGTTGCTGAACCCGGAAAAAATCGTGTTCGGTGCGCTTGAACGCTTCTTGATCTCATCGGCCAGTTCGGCGAACGGTTCGACCGGTGTGCACACAAACACTGATTCGCCGATTCGCATCGACTGGATTCCCATCGTGACGTGACCATCACGCACGTACAACTCTGAACTTCGGGAAACGTTCAGCTGAATGTTGGCACGCATCACTTTCGACACCGCACGCTGAATCTCATCTTGCGAAGCCCCCGAAGCGCGTACAGCTTCGAGTTCTTTTGCACCTGCATCGAAAGCCGTCTGTGCTTCTTCGACACTTGCGACTTCCATGCTCGGTAGATCGACCGCCAGATTACTAACAGCCACCGTATCGTCCGGTTCGCCAACAGGAACATCCGTATAAAGTCCGAGATCAGTCCCCGATAGCAGTATCTGGTCGAGCCGTTCTTCCCGTTCGAGCGGGTCGATTCCAAGCCTGACCCGTGCGGCCTCGGCGCCCAACCTCGCACCCGCCTTCCTGTACACACGCAGGTCGCCAGTAAAGCCATCGACCGGCCCCTGATTGCCACTTGCACCCTGCAAAAACAGGCAAAGACCTCCAACAGCATGCTCGACAACCGAACGCATGGGACCCGGAAAGTCGGGCGTTACCCACTGGTTTTCATGGCCCATAATCGTCGGGTGCATGGCGTAGTTGACTATCGTTGCAATCGGGTTGCCATCCGCATCGTCGATCCCAACAACATCGACATCGTGATCGACGAAGCCTTCCCAGTTTCGACCCGTAAACAGCTCGCCGTTCTTGCGTGCAGGACGGCGGTTGATATTGATATCGCAGCTTCCACGCCCAAAGCCCGTTCGGGCCGGCTGCATGCTGTTTCTGGCTTCTACAACGGCTTTTACACACGCCGCGGGAATCCTATTCCACCACTCGGTTGCGAGGTCCGTGCCTTCTGTTATCCACTGCCCAAAAGTGATCGGGGCAGAGTGCGTGTGGGAATAGGCCAGCCTGATATTTTCGGCTGGAATCCCCGATTCGACCGAGATCAGCTGTCGAATATCTTGATCCTGCTGAACAGTGAAAATGCCGATATCTACGTCAAGAATCGCCAGTTCGACTTCTCCGTTGGCAACAACCAGCGCGGTAACGAGCAGCGGCATGTCGTTGCCCAGCGAAACCTGGTGGGTTTGCGCTCCCCAACCGGCATGGGCCACCCCAACCGGCGGACTTATGTCGACGCGCCCAACTCCTGCATTCAGCAATTTTTGTCCTTACTACTCTGATCCTGCAATTAAACCCGCACCCGAATTTTGAGCGACCATTTCACAATATATCGATAGGTGAAGGCCCAAACTCTCTACCTGAGATCGCACTCGATTCCGGCCTCGGCGCAGTACGACTCGAACCACTCGATCACTTCGTGGTGATACGGAATGCCCTCTTTGAGCCGTTTCTTTTCGTCCTCGCCCTCAAGCAACCCGGCATAAACCACCCGCTCGAAGCCCTTTGCCGGTGGCACTTGGGCAATATATTTGAGCAGGTCGTCCATATCGTTAAGAAACTTTTCGGTGTCGGTGAAGGCCTCGATATCGTAAGCCTGGAAGAAGTGACCACCGGGAGTGCCATGCACCGGGCCGGGCCCATAACCTGAAAGTTCGTTGCAGATGATTTCGTTCATCAAAGCCAGGCCGAACCCCTTGTGCGACCCGTTCTCACGCGTTCCGCCAATGTGCAGCAGGTAGTATTCGCCGGTTTCAGGCGGGTCGATTTCTTCGAGAATCGGCTCGCCGTCGAG
>CAYLWG010000059.1:0-15228 GCA_964387235.1 uncultured Dehalococcoidales bacterium | reverse complement strand
CTTTCTCAACGATCCACCGTGTTCTTCTTGTTTAGCGCGAAACCGATTCAGTTTACCACGCTAAAACTGCGTGTCAGCATCTATTTTCGTGATTACAAACGGCATCTCCAAACCAGATGTCGCAATTTCACATATACAGACGCCTGTATATGTGGCTAAGAATCGAGGCCCGGAACCGGGAAGTTGGAAGCGAATTTCGCCACTTCAGCACCGAGTTTCGATAGTTTCGACTCGTCGGCATGAGCCTTCAGCGCTTCGAGTATGTAACCCGCTACCTGTTCCATATCGGAAACATTAAGCCCTCTGGAAGTTAGCGCCGGAGTTCCGATTCGAACACCTGAAGTGACCATCGGTGGTTCAGGGTCGAACGGAATTGCGTTCTTGTTAACGACCAGACCTGCGGCGATGAGCGCAGTTTCGGCGTCACGACCGGTCAGTCCAAGCGGGCGGGTGTCAACAAGCATCAGATGGTTCTCGGTCCCACCGGCAACGATTCGCAATCCGCCAGCCGCCAGCCCGCTTGCAAGCGCTTTAGCGTTCTGAACAATCTGGTGGGCGTATTCCTTGAACTCGGGGCGCATCGCTTCGCGGAACGCCACCGCCTTGGCTGCGATAACGTGTTCCATCGGGCCACCCTGCATATTCGGAAATACCGCCGAGTTGTACTTGCGGGCAAGGCTCTTCGTCATCAGCGCCATCGCGCCGCGTGGGCCGCGCAGGGTCTTGTGGGTGGTAGTGGTGATGATGTCGGCAAGTCCGACCGGCGAAGGGTGTGCCCCGCCAGCTATCAAACCAGCGATGTGGGCCATATCGACAAGCAACGCCGCCCCTACCGAATCGGCAATCTCCCGAAAGCGCTTGAAATCGATCATCATCGGGTATGCCGTGTAGCCCGCGATAATGATCGCGGGCTTGAAAGAATCGGCCAGACGCTGTATCTCGTCGTAGTCGAGAACTTCAGTCTCGGGATCAACACCGTAATGGCCGAATTCGTAGAGCTTGCCCGAAAAATTGACGGGAGATCCATGAGTGAGGTGGCCGCCGTGATCGAGCGACATTGCCATGATCCGGTCGCCGGGACTCGCCAGTGCGAAGAAGGCCGCCATGTTCGCCTGCGAGCCTGAATGAGGCTGCACATTTGCGCGTTCAGCGCCGAATAGCTCTTTTGCCCTGTCGATTGCCAGCTGTTCGGAAATATCGACGTTCTCGCAGCCAGCATAGTAGCGGCGGCCCGGATAGCCTTCGGCGTACTTGTTGGTTAGCACCGAGCCTGTCACCTCAAGGACCGCGGCACTGGTGTAGTTCTCCGATGCGATCATCACCAGCTGTTCCCGCTGGCGTCTCTGTTCGTTTTCGATGACTAGCTGGATTTCAGGATCAATAGTGCCGACTGCCGACATAGGTTCTCCGATTCCGCACAGTGTCGATTAATGGCACGGTTGCGTTTCTGGATTTCGGGTTCTGGGGTTCTGCTAACTTCGAGATTACCCCCGAAAGTGGTCAGGGGCATCTATTTTGAAGTGGCCGCCGAATCGCTGTCTGCGCGACCGCTTAAAGTCTATATCCAGCATCGGACATTCGCCTCTCATTTACTCAATACTGTGCCGCTACTCATATCTATCGATATCATGTGTTGCTTCGTGCGCTGTACACGCAGGGGAGCGAATGTCGCTTCGGCCGAAGTAACTATTGCCCAGGCCAAAGGCTGCATCGAAACCGGAATAAGCTTCCGGCTATATTTTCCCCTGAACATTTTTTCGCGCTACGGTTTTTCATACCGGGAGAGCCCATGACCTACCCTTTTTCGACGCCAAACCGGGTGACGAAATACGAAGAAGATAAAAATGTGCCGAAACGGGCAATGGTGATATTTGCCCACCCCGACGATGCCGAGATCGGCGCGGGGGCAACCGTTGCGCTCTGGGCTGCGAACGGGACTGAAATTACATATGTCCAGTGCACTACCGGCAGTAGTGGCAGCAATGATCTGGAAATGACCTCTGGCCGCATTGTGGAAATTCGTGCGACTGAACAGCGGGCTGCGGCAAACGAAATTGGCGTTGGCGATATCGTGGTGCTGGACCATCCGGACGGTGAGATCGAGGCAGACCGCTCATTTCTCGGCGAGATAGTTCACGCTCTGAGAAAGTATCGGCCCGAGGCCGTTTTCACGCACGACCCGTACCGCATCAACGGGTTCCAACACCGAGATCACCGGAACGTTGGCATCACCGTTCAGGATGCCATCTACCCGTACGCTCGCGATCATCTGCACTTTTCCGAGCAGCTCACGGATGAGATAGAGCCTCACAAAGTAAAGCATCTGTTCTACTGGGGTACCGATCAGGCCAATGTAATCGTTGATGTTTCAAATTCGGTCGATACTAAAATCAAAGCACTGGCGAAACATGAAAGCCAGATCCCCGGTTTATCGTTCGGTTCCGATATGGATTTGCGGATGCGGCAGCGTCACACGGATGCGGCGAAAGGCTACGGCTTCGAGTACGGTGAGGCTTTTCGTAGGCTGACTGCCCGCGCTTAGTGCTACAGGTGGCACCCGGTCCCGCCGGACTCGGACTGGCCGAAACTGAAGAGTAAAAATATGGCAAGGGTTGATATCCACGCACACATATTGCCGGGACTGGACGATGGCCCGGTAACGGTGGAAGACAGCCTGGCAATGGCTCGCATGGCTGCGCTGGATGGCACAGATACGATAGTTGCAACCCCACATTATCGCGATATGAGTCTTGAACACCAGACTCCTCGAATGGTCCGAGACCTTGCCGATACCCTGAACGCCGCCCTGCGAAGCGATTCGGCACAACGGGACGCACCATCGGTTCGCATATTCACCGGCATGACGAATCGACTCGATACGTCGCTGCCCGACCTGGTCGATACTGAAAATGCCATCACCCTCAACAGAACCAGGTTTTTACTTGTGGAACCGCCGTTCAACAGGGCCCCTGCATACATTGAGGACGTCATCGGACGGCTCCTCACACAGCGGCTTGTGCCGGTAATGGCCCACCCGGAGCGGAACGTCGAATTTCAGCGTCGACCGAAGCGATTGCAGAGCCTTGTTGATGAAGGCGTGGTAGTGCAGATAGCGGCTGGCAGCCTGACGGGCCTGAACGGCGTCGCCGCAAAAAGAGCAGCCGAGCAGTTCATCAGGCGCGGTATTGCTCATGTTGTGGCATCCGAGATGCACGCTGTAAAACCACCAAGGTCGCCGATACTCGGCGATGCGTTCGATGTTGTTGCCGAACTGATCGACGAACGTGGTGCGATCGACCTGTTCGAGGTAAACCCAAACATGATCCTGGAGGGCCATTCCCCGCAAAGGGAGGGTGTTAGGACGCCGCGCACTCCGAAGGTCTGGATACGGATTCCAAGCATCAAAATCAACAACCCGGTGCCCGACCGCATGATACGGCGGTGGCAGCGGCGATTCAGGCGTATCAGGCGGCTGACAGGCCGCGGATAAGCCTGATAAACATTGTTACGAGTGGTTCAAGGAACCGGCGCAGGTAGTTGACCAGCACAAAAACCACCAGCCCAACGACCGCGCCACCAACGATGTCGGTCGGGTAAAAGACTCCGGCATAGAGCCTTGAAAATCCATAAAGAGTTGCGGCGGCAAACATCCACCATCCGAATTTCCGGTTCACTGTCCAGATCGCCGCGGCTGCAGCAAATCCAATCGCCACCGCACTCGCTGGAAACGATGGATCGGTAGGCGGGTAAAACAACAGATTCAACCGGTCGCCATGATCGATGAACGGGCGGGGGCGGGCCCAGCTGATGTTTATCAGCCAGACGAGGCCATTCGAGAGTGACAGGGCACTGATTCCGACAAGCGTGGCGAGTTGATATTTTGCTCGCTCGACCGGGTTCCTGCACGATAGCCACAGCGCCATCAGGCCGAGCGAGAACACCAGCGGCATCAGGTAATCACTGGCGATCACTCGCATCAGGTCGTCGAAAATTTTGACGTTGCCTGAAAAGCCGTTCAGCCAGATGACAAGATCGGCATCGAGCGAGTTAATGCTCATTTGTGCGACTTTCTGGCTGGCGATTTTTTCGCTTGCGATTTTCTGGTTTGCGACCTTCGAAAGATCATCCTGAATAAGCTCCAGCGGTCGGCAGATGCGAATTCAGTGTTCCAGTCGCTGACGACTTCTGAGCGAAATACTTGCCATGAAACCGGCAGGTTCGAGAAGTACGAACGGCTGGCAAGGCCCGCTAACCCACCAGTGACAGGATCATCCTGACTGGTCAGCCCTGCCCGACTCTCGGCACTCTGGAAAAACCGTAAGTTAACGGCACCGACCAGGGCAGATACCGCGAACGCCACCACTGCTGCAAGCGGAAACCAGGTCGCCTGGTCGGGGCCATCGAGCCCACCGTGAATATCGTTAACGCTGCGTGCCCCGGCCAGTTCTGCCCAGCTGGCCCGTCCCCATTCTCGGCCTGCTGAATCGGACACAACCGAACCCGCAGCCCACGGCCCATCTGTCCACACTGGCTGCACGAAGAAAATCAAGAAACTCGCAATAATGAGGGCAATCCCCAGCCAGCGAGTCAGGGCTCGGTGTGGCGTTAGCCAGAGACCGCGCACTCCCGATATTGTTACTGAAACCTGAATCGTTCCGAGGCTTGCAAGAAAGGCGAGCAGAAAGTAGTGCCCGGCAAACATGTCCCGTACTACTGCCGGATCGATATTCATCTGGCCGGTCCTTACTTTTTTTCAGCTTCCCAGCCGCAGGGCATCTCCGGCTTCGGAATGGCGAAGCACAGATACACGACCGCACACGAGGTCAGCCGCCCGATGGCGTTACGAACGTACACCAGTCGGCGTACTTATCGTTATCGCCTACGACTGTCGAGAAGTACAGATCCTGAAGCTGTTTTGTGATCGGCCCGGTTTCGCCGGTGCCGATAGCTCGATGGTCCAGTTCGCCAACGGCAGTTACATGCGCAGCCGTACCTGTCAGGAACACCTCATCGGCAAGGTACAACTCGGAGCGGTGGATGTGTCGCTGGACAACTTCCATCCCGAGTTCTTCGCCTGCAAGTCGAATGATCGAGTCACGCGTGATGCCGAGCAGACAGTTGTCGGTATCGCCGGGTGTGATGATGACGCCGTCACGGATCATGAACAGGTTTTCACCGCTTCCTTCTGAAACCGTGCCGTCCTGGTTCAGCAAAATTGCCTCGTCGTAACCGGCCATCACTGCTTCGGTTTTGGCAAGGATGCTGGTTGTGTACAGGCCGGAAAGCTTAACGCCGGTCGGCATCGATGAGTCCATCGGCCTTCGCCACGAGGAGGTCTGGCATTTCAGAGGTCGGCTGTTGTCGATGTATGCACCGAACGGCAATGTAACAAGCAGGAAATCGTCTTCAAGTTCGTGCAGCTTAAGGTTGGCGACGAGCTGCGCGCTTTTGAACGCCAGCGGCCTGATGTAAACATCTTCACGAGAACCGTTGCGTTCGAGCAGGTCAATCGTGATTTTGCAAAGGTCATCGGCTGTGTATGGCAGTTCGATGCGAAGGATTTTGCAGCCACGAAGAAGCCGTTCGTAATGCTCCTTCAACCGGAAGATAACGACTTTTCCCTTGCGTTCGTTCCAGTTGCCCCGAATCCCTTCGAATACCGCTGTTCCATAGTGGAGAGCATGTGTCATGACGCCTACCTTCGCGTCCTCGAGCGGAACTTGTTTCCCGCCAAGGAATGCCCAGGCCTGTTGCGTCATGATTTTTCTCCTCTATATGTAGCAACGCCCACATTCCCGTTGCCATACGAAAATGGAAACAGATCATGCGGGCGTGTCAGCTCAAATTAAATTAGTAACTGCACTATCAACAACTGCGTTGGCTGGTCATTCGGCTAACCGACGATACCAGCCGGGCAATTATACGAAGCCAGAAAGCTGCGGGCGGGCAATAGGACCCGAATAGTGGCGATCTTCGGCACAAGTTCGCCGCCCGCGCAACTGACTTATGCTCTCAGTGTGTCGAAATCACGTTGTCGGCGATGTAGTCAAAATTAATATCCTCGCCAAGGCCTGAACGGGTCGGAAGTGGGATGTTCCCGGCATCGTCCATCTGGTCGATGCGGCTGTTCAGGTGCGCGGGCACTTCGTCGAAATCGACAAACGGGTGCAACAGGCCGCGTTCATACCAGCGTGCGTTCGATATCGCCCCCAGAACTGCAAGGTTGTCGGCTCCCCCACCGTGAATCTCGCAGTCCATATTGAACGATTCAGCGAGGTGAGCTACCTTCATGCTCGGGCCGATTCCACCAACGTCGGCAACACCAACACGGGAAATGTCGCATGCTTTGGAAGCTATCCATTCGGCCCGCGTGTGGAATTTTCCGTAAGCGTATTCGGGGCCGAGTATCGGGATTTCAAGATTCGCGGCAAGCCAGCGGTACGATTCGGTCGAATGCTCGTCCATCGGTTCTTCAAACCAGTAGTAGCCAAGTTCCTGTATTCCCTTTCCAAGCTCGAAGGCCTGGGTGCGTGAATACCAGTGGTTGGCATCAAGCATAAGCGGGAAATCGGGGCCAACTGCTTCACGTACAGCCGCGCAGGCCTTGATGTCCATCTTCACACTCGGTGCCCAGCTCACCGGCGGCATCCAGGTGTGGAGCTTGATCGCGTTGTAGCCGCGGTTGACCATCCATTCGGCGAAGTTGGCGTAGTCGTCTGGAGTGGCAAGGCCATCTTCCATTTCATCGCCACACATCGTCGAGCCGTATGCTGGAACACTGTCGCGATAACCGCCAAGTAGCTTCCAGACCGGGATATCGAGCGCACGCCCGGCGAGATCCCAAAGCGCAGTTTCGGCAACGGCAAGGGTGCGGTCGGTCAGGTTCGCACCACTACCCCGCTGCCATCTCGCAAGGCTCTGCCAGAGTTTTTCTCTGTCCATCGGGTCTTCGCCTAGAAAGACTTTTTTGATGAAGTTGTCGATTACATAAGGGCGCAAACCCTCGGGTGATCCGAAGCTGTAGCCGGAATGCCCGTCGTCAGTAGTGACGGTGAGCATGGCGTTGCTCGTGTCGTGTTCGGGACCCGGGTGGGTGTGGCCATCGGTATCGTGAACGGTCTTTGAGGTGGTCTTAAAAACCGTTACTGAAACTTGCTCGATCTTCATCTGGATTATGTGGCTTTCTTGATTGAGTTGGGGGGGTTGGGTTTGGGGTGGGGGGAGTAGCGGGACACGACAGAGCATACCCGCCACAAGGTGCGCCTTCAAATGATGGGATCGGACGGGACGGCAAGCATTCTAAGCCGACTTCCGATCACTGAACCACTCGAATCCGAAACTTAACTTGCGTTCCGTAGTTCCGACGATTTTGCAAAAACCATAATCGATACAGCACCGATCAGCGCGCCAAACAGCAGCAGCCGGTAGTCCCGAATTCCGAGAAGGCTGTGCGCTTCACTCAAACCTGAAAATTTCATATGGAATTATCCCCGATCACGTACGCAGATGCACCGGCGGGTTAATCCTGGCATCTCATGGAATGACCACGCAACGTGGCATTGTTTGCCGTTCGTTTATTTACAAAATCTGATCGCTTGTTTTTTCACGCAGCGCAAACGAATTGGGTCATGGCGAATGCACCGGGTAGCAAGAGCCGGTAACCGAACGACCATCCGATAAAAATTACGAGCAGTCTGTCGCCGTGCCCTCTACTCCGGTCCGGTGCGGACGAGTCAAATGTGAGCTGCTGCCGTCGGTCGGAGAATTACATGGAAAATATTCAGTCAGTCGTACAGTCTGTAAATGTGGGCGGTATTCGTGAATTTAGCTATGAAGGTCGACCGGCTGTCAGCGCCATCTGGAAGTCGCCAGTCAATGGGCGTGTAGCTGCAAAAGGCGTGAATTTAGATGGCGACGACCAGGCCGACCGCAGTGTCCACGGCGGGACAGACAAGGCTGTGTACGCCTACGCCGCCGAAGACACAAGTTGGTGGGAATCACAACTCGGACGGCAACTCGAATACGGTCAATTTGGCGAAAACCTAACTACCCGAGGGATAAACATTACTGGTGCGCTGGTCGGCGAACGCTGGGCCATTGGCAGCGTTGTGCTGGAAGTTTCCGAGCCTCGCATGCCCTGCTGGCGGCTTGGTGTTCGCATGGAAGACAGGCGGTTCCTGAGAGATTTTGTCGAAGCCGGTCGACCCGGAACATACCTGCGGATAATCACCGAGGGCGATCTTGGCGCAGGCGATGAAATACAAATCGTGGAACGACCGGCCCACGATTTGACGATCGGAGACATTTTTCGAATTTTCATGCGCGATCGCGGTGAAGCCGAGCGATTTCTCGAGGTGCCAAAGATGTCGCTGGGATGGGTGGAGTGGGCAACCGAGTGGGTGGGACGAACGAGAAGCAGCGCGGGAGATTTTACCAATTCAGGGTCTTTCTGAACCGGATGCGAATCTGCCACCAACTTTGCAAATTCTCACGTGTCAGGCCGATTCGGCGGTCTCGACAGGCGGCCCACTACAACGCATTTTCGACATGCAGTAATACCGAAATTTGCGATCGCTTCAACTGAAGTCGATCCTCCAACTGAAATTTGTGCCATACTCATGCCTCATCGGTTCGTGCTTTGTTCGGCACGTAAAAGCACGGAGCAATTGAGTGACTGATAGGTCAGACGATTCCGAAACGGGTGCGCGCCCAGCCCCCTCACGGTCGCTCAACAGAAACGCCCTCACCATAGCCCAGGGCATTGCCCTTGCCGGAGTGATCGCCATCACGGTGATTATCACACTGTGGGTCAGTCGAGATTCTGCGCAGCCGGGTATCGAAATTTTTATTCCGCCTCCCGCCCCTGTGACGTTCCAGGTCTCGGGGGAAGTGATGCGGCCGGGTGTGTATTCGCTTGATGGCGACCCCAGAATCGACGATGTTATTAATGTGGCCGGGGGCCTGACCCCTGATGCTGATGACCGCCGAATAAATCTTGCGCTGCGTGTAAGAGACGGTGCAAAAGTAGTGATCCCGGCCAGAAGCCCGGTGGATGGGCCAACCGCTGGACTTGCCGGTAAAGATCAAGACGCGTCGGACGATTCCATTGGCTCAGATTTGACCGGGCCAGTTACTGATGGCGACTCCAGTGATGCCATCGTGTCCGACAACGAAGCTATGACCGGGCTTATTGACCTGAACACCGCCACGAAAGATCAGCTTGTGACACTGCCCGGCATCGGCGATGTGCGTGCCGAATCGATCATCGAGTGGCGCACGAACAACCTGATCTCCTCGGTAGACGACCTGCTCGCCATCAGCGGAATCGGGCCGTCAACTGTCGATTCGATCCGCAGCCAGGTAATTCAGCCCTGAAACCGGCACATTGAAACTGCTAAGAGCAACCGTTGTTTTCACGGCTGGCATTCTGGTCGGCCAGCAACTCCTGCCATCTGTCCCGTCCGGCTTGGAAGTTGCTATCGGTCTGTTTGCTTCGGTGGTGGTAATTGGCGCTGCCACATTCGCAAATAAACACGCAGGTGCAAAGTGGCGCACCGGCCTTGCCGTGCTGCTGCTTCTGGCCGTGTTGGGAATCGTTCGGGGTGCAGCAGGTTCGGATTCGGCAACGGCGGTTCCGTGGAACGACCTGCCCCTCAACGAAGAGCGGGTTACGCTCGAAGGCACGCTTCTTCGCGATGCTTCAGCATCGAACGGTCGGATCAGGCTGCTACTGAATGTTTCGCCCTCAGATGATCGTGAACGACCGGGCATGACGTACGCAGTGAGTGTGTACACAGAACGACTTCACGACCGGACTGGCGGCACCAGACGTTCGGACGATTTTCGCTATGGCGACCGCTACAGCTTCTCGGGCCGTTTCCTGACTTCATCTGGCGACTTCAGGAGAAGCGATACGGCCGGAGCGGTGTTCGTATCAAGTGTTGAATTAGTTGGCACGGGGGCCAGAGGCAGTAACAGCCTGCGTGCCGTGGTCGCCGGATACCGCTCTAACGTATCGCTTTTCCTTGTCGATTCTCTTGGCAGCAAGAACGGTGGCCTCGCCGCCGCAATGCTTGTTGGCGATAGGACAAAGCTCTTGCCCAAAACTGTCGCCGATTTTCGATCTTCCGGGCTTTCCCACATACTGGCGATTTCGGGACTTCACATTGCGATGATCGGTGGGATTGTCGTGGCGCTTTCGGCCTGGGCCTTCGGAAGGCAGAAACAGCTGTACCTGATCGCCCCGGCGCTGGCCGTGTGGGGCTATGCAACAATGGCCGGCCTATCCCCATCGGTCACCCGCGCCGCCATTATGTTCACGGTCTACCTGATCGCCCGGCTGTTCGGCAGGCAGCGCAGTGTATTGCCATCGCTTGCACTTGCGGCTTCGATCATGCTGGCTATCGACCCCGAAATCATCAGTTCTGTGTCGTTCCAGTTAAGTTTCGCTGCGGTACTCGGCATCGCGCTGTTCAGCGCCCGCATCGCGGCGAAGGGTAGCGGGTGGATAGAGTCGTCACGCCGTGTTCCCGCTATCACGAGGCGACCGTTAATTGGAATTGTTTACGGGATGTCGGTTTCAGTGGCGGCAACTGTTGCAACTGCGCCGCTGGTGGCATTTTATTTCGGCGTGATCCCGGTCTGGGGCATCCCTAGCACGTTGCTGCTGGTACCTGTGCTGCCACTTTTTATTGGTGGCTCGGTGCTTGTTACGGCAGTCGGTGCGCTTGGCGCAGCGCCCGTTGGAGCAGTTGGTGTGATTGCATTTGGCACCGGCAATTACATGTCGTTCATAGCCGGGTCGTTCGCTTCGTTACCTTTGGGGCCTGTCGATGCGGAAGGGTGGTCGATTGCGCTGATCGTCGGGTGGTACGGGGTGTTGGCCCTGGCGCTGAACCGCCGACTGGTTTCGGCGAAGTTGGGTCGAGTTTTCGTTTTTGTTCGTTCTGGCCGCGCTGCTCGCAGCCCGGCCTCGGTCGCGGGAGCGGGAGTAGACGTGGGAGTACCTGCGACTGGGGGTGTGAGTACGGCCGGAAATCTGAGCGGGAACCGGGTCGCTTATTCCGCGGTTGCCGTGTGGGCGGTTGTCGCCGCTTCGTTGGTTGGGTTTGTCCTGACGAATATGCCGTCTAATGGCCTCACGGTCACGTTCTTCGAGACGAACCGTGGCGACATGATCCTTGTCGAAACACCCGCCGGTATCCGGCTGCTTATTGACGGCGGCAGCGATTCCGACCTGGCGGTGCAGAACCTGGAATCGGTGTTGCCGCCTCTCGACCGGCGTATCGATGTGTTGCTATCGACCCACCCCGATGCCGATCACCTTGGGGGTCTTCAGCGAATCGTCGAGCGGTTCGATGTAGGCACGATCATCGATTCTGGCGTACGTCATGATTCCGACCTGTACGAAAGTTGGACGCAGCTTATTGCCGGAGACTCGCGGGTAATCACCGCACAACCCGGAATAGTTCTTGCGCTTGATGACGAGGTGTTGCTGACGGTGCTTCAGGCGGGCTGCATATTTACGAAATGCCCGAACTTCAACGATGAGTCGGTGGTGGCCCGGCTCGATTTTCGCGGCGTTTCGTTCCTGCTGACGGGCGATATAACGACGAACGCCGAAGCCGACCTGCTGCAAACAAACCAGCGTGTTTCCGCTACTGTGCTAAAAGTGGGGCATCACGGTAGCAAGACTTCAACGGGATCTGTTTTTCTGGACGCAGTGGACCCCGCACTTGCAATAGTTATGACGGGGATCAAAAACCCGTTTGGTCACCCTCACAGCGAGGTGATGACCCGCCTGTACGAACGACTATCCGAAGAAGCAGTTTACGTAACCCGCGACCGCGGCACGGTAACTGTAAGCACCGACGGCAAGCGGGTGTGGGTTGTGGCGGAGCGTTGAGTTAGTGCCGCCTCATTGTCATGCTGGGATTAATCGCCAATTAAGTGCGATATTGGCGACTAAGCCAATGCTGAACTTGCTTGCCCTGAGCGCAGCCGAATGGGATTCAGCATCTGCACTCAACATGGAATAGTGCATCCGATTCAGCCAACCCCCATCTCGCCACCAAAATCACCGCATGACCGACCTGCCAACTGACGATGGCAGGGTCAGTACCGAATTCCCTCCGCAGGGAGCCTGTCTCATAACCCCCTCTCCTCTGGGAGCCAAAGATGAACGCTGGGGTGAGGGGATAGTTGCTAACGAGATGCAACACTTTCGATAGCTTCGATTCCACTGTCGACCACTTTCCCCTCAACCCTTCGACAAGCTCAGTACATACCTAACCTTCTCCCCGGGGAGAAGGGATTGACCACACCGGTCGACACTTTTGAGACGGTCTCCTCCGGTCGGGAATTCGGCCTCAGCGCCCCTAACTCCACGCCTCCGTCACCGGGTCGGGTATGCCGTCCCAGCGGCTTGGGCCTTCTGCTCGCATTACTGCAATTCGCTTCACCACTTCGGGATTGCCGAGTCCGTGCAGCGGCTTTCCGGTGAGTATGTTCACCGCGTTCTCGCCCCAGCGTCGCGAGCCCTCGCGCGAACTCACTGCCGACGCCCCGGCTACGTGCGGGCTGATCGTCAGGTTTTCGAGTTTAAGCATCGGGCTTTCTGCATCCAGCGGCTCGACCTCTGTCACATCGATTCCCGCAGCGACGATCTCGCCGGTCTGAAGTGCCTCTTGCAGACCCGCCTCATCAACGATCGGCCCGCGGGCGCAGTTGATAAATATCGCCGACGACTTCATTTTCCTGAACGCATCAATGTTGAAGATGTGCCTGGTTTCAGCAGTCGCCGGTGAATGCACGGTCAAGAAATCCGATTCTGCCAGCAGGGTGTCGAAATCGACCAGTTGAACGCCAAAAAGGTCAGCTGTAGTCTGGGGCACGTAGGGGTCGTATGCAATGATTTTTTCTGGCCCGAACCCGCGCACGCGGGTGGCAAATGCCTTACCAATGTTGCCTAACCCGAATATGCCAACCGTGTTCCCGGCGATACGGCGCAACTGGCCCCGAAACTTTTCAACTACTTTTGGCCGGTCCGACCATGCACCACTCTTCAGTGCAGCATTTTGTTCGGAAATTTTCCGGGTGATCGAAAGCAGCATCGCCATTGCGTGATCGGCAACTTCGCTGGTGTTGATTCCGGGGGTGTTGGTAACGCAGATCCCAAGTTCAGTTGCGGCCGCAAGGTCGACTGAATCAACGCCGACACCTGAACGACCGACCATCTTCAAATCTGGCAGCGCTTCCAGCACTTTGCGAGTCGTGTGCGGTGTCGTCCCAACCAGCAGGACGTCTGCGCCTTTTGCCGCCGTTATCACCTCGTTCTCGGTCGTGCACCTCACGTACTCGACTTCCATTCCGGCCTCACGGATCACGTTCAGCGTTATCTCGTTTGGCGGTCGGTTGTTCATGGTTATAACGACCTTGTAGGGCATTCAGAATCTCCAGTTAGTTTTAGCTACAGAAGGCAGGGTGCCACGATTACATGGGTTCAGCGGGCCGAATCTTACTCCCAAAAGGTCACCTCCCGCGGGCCTCCTGGTCTTTCGCAGCCAGCCCAGTTGCGGAGCGTCGCAGGTATTGCCCATCGCTCCACGCAAGCACACAATGCAGCAGTCGAACAACTGTAGATTTGTCAAAGTGACTTGGGAGATGACCATTGAATCGCGACTACTACCTTGTCCGATCAGGGCAGGAAAGTGAAGGCATCAAACTGACAACTGAGGAGTTGAAGCGTTCGATACTCGGGGTTTACCTCAATCTGGAATCGAAAGGATATTTTTCCGAACTCTTTGGAAAAGAGTGCCCAGACGGCGATACCGTCGGAACCGCAGGACTGTACCCCGATATTTTTGTGGCTCAACGGTTAGGACGACGCAACCTTTATCCGCTTGGGCGAAATATGCTGGATTACTCTGAGGTCGAGTTATTTGGAGTGATCGAGTTCTTGTTCGATCACGTAAGCAAACCAATGGCTTCGAATTATCACCGCTGGGATGATTGCGGGAATCACTATGGCGATTTCAAAAAGATCGATGGGCAAGAAGAATTCGTCAATGTCGTCAATCTGTCCCTACGCATTGCTGAAGTCCCGCATCAATTATCGGTTGACGGTGAAATTCTTCGAATACTAGAAGAGGGGGTAGAAGAGCTTTTCGAACCTCACGGGTACACAGACGCTCCTTCAGAGATAAGCAGCAAAGTGCTGTCAGCTATCCGGAAATTTCGGCGATATTCGGCTTCTGGGGACGAACAACGTGAGGCAGTCCGAAATCTGGCAGATGTTCTTGAGTTCGAACGTGAAAGATTTATCGAAGAGTTCACATCTCAAGACGAACGAGATTTGTTCAACATTGCGAACAATTTTTCGATCAGACACCACAATCGAAACCAGCACTCGGAATACCCAGATCAACCATGGCTGGATTGGATTTTCGTGACCTACCTTAATGCAATACACCTGCTAGTCGAAATCAAAGGTACCGAGCAGTGACCACCCCACAGTACGAACCGCTCGTTGAACCCGGCCGACTCATGCTTACCATCCCGGTGCCGATGCGCGACGGGGTGAACCTTTCGGCCGATATCTGGCTGCCCGATAGCTCGCAGGGCGATGGGCCGTGGCCGGTGCTGCTGCTCCGCACGATTTACGATAATCAGGACGTGCGTTACATGGGCTGGACGCGGAAATTTACGAAGCGCGGCTATGCCGTCGTGCTGCAGGATTGCCGGGGCCGGGGCGATTCTGACGGCGAGTGGGAACCGTACGTTTGCGAACTGAACGACGGGTACGACACCCACGAGTGGATCGGCCAGCAATCGTGGTGCGATGGCAATATCGGCACTTTTGGTCTTTCGTATCCCGGCTTCACTCAAACACTCCCGGCTGCTCTTCGCTCGAAATATCTGAAGGCCATTGCGCCCATCGCATCGCAGCAGGATAACTACGGCCACCACCGGGTGAACGGGGTTATCCACCACAGTGTGAGCCTGACTTTCCTCAACATGCTGGGCCGAACCATGCAGAGCGAATCGCTCAAGCATTTCGACCAGCAGGAGTTCTTTAAAGGGCTGCCTATCGACACGGCGATGGAGGTGATTACTCCGACTCATCCCTACTACAAAGGCGTGATCGAACACGAGCAGTATGACGATTGGTGGGACAGCTACATCCTTCTCAAAAAGATTATCCTCGTGTCAGGTTTTACGAAGGAGAAC
>CAYLWG010000058.1:13499-15235 GCA_964387235.1 uncultured Dehalococcoidales bacterium | reverse complement strand
CACTTCTATCCGCTGGGCAAACCGGTCGCCTTCACGCTCACCAACCAGTTTGAGTCGTTCGGATGCAGCCAGTACCGACTCATCAACCCGTGGAGAGCCGTGACAGACGACCAGCGCATCAAGCCCCGCAGTGAATTTGATGAAATCTGCCAGTACTTTGCCAGAAGCGTCGGGGGCAGCATCCCAGCTGGTATCTTCCTTGAACTCCTGCCAGTGAAAATCAGCAAACTGCTGTAGCCGCGCAAGATCGGCATCGTCAATGTACTTTTCACGAACTTCTGCCGTGCTGGCGAGTCCTACCTGTGGGCGGTTCCCTGTCATTTACTGCTCTCTGTGTAACCAACCGTATGTTGGAACTGACGATCTCTTTTTGTAACGCAGACGCGGTGTTTCGATGTCGCGTAAAAGTCTAAATCACCCGTTACGAAAACAGGCGTCAATTACGGGTGTTTGTTTTTGAAGAAACCCGCAATGTTGTGCCGGGAGCGAACGGGCAGACAATATCTTCGGTGTTGCTGTTCTCTCTGTATAGATGGCAACGTAAATGCAGTTGGCCTATCAGTCGTAACGGATGTAGACTGTGCCTGCCGGGCGTCCCGGTCCTTTTTTTGGTCTTAAGACCACCGCACGGCACCGCTATATTTTGCGAATTATCTGAAGTTTCGTCGGGATCGTATCGGAGCAGAAAAATCCATGTGTGGCATCGCTGGAATCATGTACAAGGAAAGCCGGTCAAACGGTTCCTTGCCGGTTGCCCCGATAGGCCAGGATCTGGTCAAGATGTTGGAAACAATGGTGCATCGCGGCCACGATTCTGCGGGTGTGACAATCGCCGGCGAATCGCTCGACTCTGACCTGCTAATCCGTATCTGGGCTGATTTATCAGCACCCATCGAAAATACTATCGCCCTGGCAAAAAAAACCGTGACAGGCGCAGGCGGAACGATCATCTCTGCCGAATCACAAGACTCTTTTCTCAGACTCACAGTCAAATACAGTGGTGACATGCCCCGCCTCGCCCAAACGCTTCTGCAAACGCCGGGAGTGGTGCTTCATAGCATCGGCGAAACGTCCGAGGTCATCAAGGACGTTGGCACTCCGGTGGTGATGGACGAAAAACACGGGATCAGTAAGTTGCTGGGAACTCACGGTATCGGGCACGTGCGGATGGCTACGGAGAGCCGAATCGATATCAGCCACGCCCACCCGTTCTGGGCGTATCCGTTCCCGGATATCACGGTGGTTCACAACGGTCAGTTGACGAACTATCACGGGATGAAACGAGAATTCGAAAGTCGCGGCCACCGTTTTCAGACACATAACGATTCGGAACTGATCGCCGTTTACCTGGCCGATAAACTGGCCGACGGGGCTGATCTTAATGCGGCACTAGAAGCGTCACTTGACGATCTCGATGGCACGTTCACTTACCTTGTATCGACCCGTGATGGCATGGGCTACGCGAAAGACCGCTGGTCGGCCAAGCCGCTTGTTTTGATGGAAACTGATTCGGTCGTGGCGCTCGCATCCGAAGAAGTCGCGCTACGGAGTGTGTTCACTGAAGAACTGGATCGCACGGAGCCGCAGGAGCATGAGGTGATGACCTGGTCAGCCTAGATGCGTCCGAGTTGACCACCCGGGAGCTGAACCGGTTGATCAAGGCCTCTATCGAAGAGGGTGCGGACGAAATCGTAATCAAAAATCCGTCAGCACGGCACAATTTTGCGGTAGGTATT
>CAYLWG010000058.1:0-13479 GCA_964387235.1 uncultured Dehalococcoidales bacterium | reverse complement strand
GTCAAAAATGCAAAATCACGATTGAGGGCAGCGTGGGCTACTACACTGCCTCCCAACTCGATGGACCCGAGATATCGATCCATGGCAATGCAGGTTGGGCACTTGGCGAGAACCTGATGAACGGGAAAATCACGCTGAGTAAAAGTGCGGGGGCCTCGGTTGCTGGCAGCATGCGAGGCGGTGAGATATTCGTCGGTGGCAGCGCAGGTGCCCGTGCCGGGATAGGCATGAAGGGCGGTACGCTGCTGATCGCCGGGGATTCCGGCTTTCTGACCGGCTTTATGATGCAGAAAGGCCGGATCATCGTCTGCGGAAATGTTGGTGATGCTGCGGGTGATTCTATGTACGAGGGAACGATTTACGTTGGCGGGGATGTTGGTTCGCTCGGTGCTGACGCAAAGTTCGACGAACCGACCGAGGACGAGTTGATCGGACTCTGGGCCGAACTGGAGCGCAACGGCATCCGCAGCAGGCCAAAGTTCCGCAAAATCGTTTCCCAAAAGAAGCTCTATCACTTCGACACGCTGGAAAGGCTGGAGCGGACGCTGATCTAGCCGATGCCACCAGAACAGCAAATGGCAGAGATACAGGAATAAAGGCCAACCAAAATGGTTTACGGCAGTAATCAGATCTGGTCGCCATGGACAGTGGACGACATCCACTCCAAGGCGGACCTCGGGCGTTACCGCATCCGTGGGATGAGCACGCACCAGAAGGTGACACACTTCGACGACCTGACCTTTCTTTCGACAGGCCTTACCCGTTTTCCTCTTGAAGGCTACAAAGAGCAGTGCAACACCCGAGTTGAGCTTGGCGGGCTGAACGCAGAACACCCCCTTGTGCTGGAGACACCCATCTACATCACGGGGATGAGTTGGGGTGCGCTTTCGGCTAACGCGAAAAAGGCGCTCGGCAAGGGTGCGAGCATGGTCGGCACGGCAAGCTGCACAGGCGACGGCGGCATGTTACCTGCGGAGCGCGAAGTATCTGACAAGCTCATTTATCAGATACTGCCGAGTCGATACGGCGCGGACCCGAACCACATGGCGACTGCCCAGGCCATCGAGATAGTTGTTGGTCAGGGCGCAAAGCCAGGAACTGGCGGTTTGCTGATGGGTGTTAAGGTGCAGGACGAGGTTGCTGAATCAAGAGATTTGCCGCCGGGTATTGACCAGCGGAGTCCGGCGCGGCATCCCGACTGGCTGGGACCGGACGATCTTGCCATCAAGATTGAGCAACTACGTGAAGCGACCGACTGGAAGGTGCCCATCCAGGTGAAGCTGGGGGCATGCCGGGTCGCCGACGATGTGAAGTTAGCCGCCAAGGCGGGTGCAGACTCTATCGTGATCGACAGCATGGTGGCCGGAACGGGCGCATCAGCCGAAATTCTTTTAGATCACAGCGGAATCCCAACGGTACCCGCAATTGTCCTGGCGAGAGAAGCACTGCGTGAGATCGGGCTCTACCGGAAGGTCAGCCTCATAGCTTCCGGCGGTATCAGGAACGGTGCAGATGTTGCGAAGGCACTGGCCCTCGGTGCCGACGCGGTGGCTATCGGTATTGCCGCACTGATAGCGCTGAACTGCAACCGCGATATTCCTGAAGCCGATTTCGAGAAGGAAATTGGCCTCCCTGCGGGCCAGTGCAACCGATGCCACACCGGTAAGTGCCCGGTCGGTATCGCCACTCAAGACCCGGAGTTGGTGAAGCGTCTCGACCCCGATGAGGGCGCTGAACGAGTTGCCAACTTCCTCAATTCGATGACGATGGAACTGGCACTTCTCACTAGATCGCTGGGCAAGGGCGATGTTAAGAGTCTGGAACCGGAGGACCTCGCCGCTCTGACGATAGAGGCTTCTGTAATGGCGCGTGTGCCTCTTGTAGGAACAGATAAGGTGTTCGGCTCGTAAGCCTGTAGCGTTTCGTTTGACATGGAAAAAAATCCGACGACCGCAGCCACACAGAAGCCCGAACCCGCGCACAGATAAACGCAACCGGGGAGAACAGGAACTTGGCAACCACCAGAAGCGAAATACATAGCAGGCTTGATGACGACAATATCGAATTCCTGCTTGCCCAGTTTGTCGATATTAATGGCTCACCTAAAGTTAAGATGGTGCCCGTTTCATCATTCGACGATATCGTCGAGGACGGTGCCGGTTTTGCTGGTGCTGCGCTGGAAGGCATGGGGCAAGGGCCGCATTCGCACGACATGATGGCCCATCCCGATCTCGATACCTACACCCCCCTGCCGTGGCGCGATGGCGTTGCACGGTTCGCTTGCGACCTGTTCGTCGACGGCCAGCCGCACCCGTATTGCCCGCGTCAGAACATGAAACGGGTGCTGAGCGAAGTTCGTTCGACGGGGTATTCGTTCCAGGTCGGCATCGAGCCCGAGCATTTTCTTGTCACACGCACCGACGATGGGATTCAGGTGTGGGATCCCAACGATATCGACTCTCTCGCCAAGCCCTGCTACGACTTCAAGGGTATTGCGAACGTTATGGACTATTTGCAGGACATGATGTCGGCGATGAAACGACTCGGCTGGGGCGTGTACCAGGCCGATCACGAAGACGCGAACGGCCAGTATGAGATCAACTTCGTCTATGCCGATGCTCTGGTCACTGCGGATCGCTACACGTTTTTCAAAATGATGACGAGCCAGTACGCCCAGAAGTACGGCGCGATAGCGACGCACATGGCGAAACCGTTCACCGACCGCACCGGAAACGGGGGGCATATTCACTTCCACCTTGCAGATGCCGAAACTGGCAAAAATCTGTTCGTGGACGAAAACGACCCGCGTGGCCTCGGCTCATCCGACCTTGCCTATCACTTCATCGGTGGCATCCTGGCGCATGCACCCGCGCTGACAGCGGTTATGTCGCCGACGGTGAACTGCTACAAGCGGCTACAGGTCGGTGAGGGGCTCACCAGTTCGGCATCAGGTTTTAACTGGACACCCGCATTCGTTTCGTATGGCGACAACAACCGCACACAGATGATCCGCACCGCTGGCCCCGGCAATCTGGAAGATCGGACTATCTCGGCGGCGGCCAACCCGTATTTGGCCTTCGCTGCGTATGTCGCCGCGGGGATGGACGGCATCGCACGAAAACTCGACCCCGGCGAACCGAACTCTGGAAACCTGTACGAACTTGGTCTTGCCGAGATAAAGCGACGTGGAATCAGGTTGCTACCGCAGACACTAAGCGAAGCGCTGGATGAATTGCGTGGGGACGATGTTGTACAGGGCGCACTTGGCGTGATCTACGACGAATTCGTGGAATTGAAAGAGAAGGAATGGGCTGAATACCACGCCCAAGTCTCCAGATGGGAGGTCGACCGGTATCTGACTCTGTTTTAGTCAGCGTTCTCAACAGGACGGTTCCGAATCGACCCATCATGGCATTTCTGATCGACTGCCCGAACTGCGGGCAGCGCAACGTGTACGACTTCCGATTTGGCGGCGAGGTGCTGACGCGTCCCGCTCCAGACGCTTCCAACGAAGAACTGACCGCGTACCTGTATGCGCGGGAAAACGCCGATGGGCCGCAGCGCGAGTGGTGGAACCATAATCTCGGATGTCGAAAGTGGTTCATAGCGGTACGAAACACCCACACGAACGAGATGATCGAAACATCATGGCCTTCGGACATTCCCGGTGATTACACGGCTGAACGGGGAAATTCAGATGACCAGTAACGGTGCCGGGGATCGCCTGGTTCCGAGCGAACACGAGTTTATCGACAGAGATGTTGTTGTTGGATTCGAGTTCGAAGGCAAGCAGGTGGTTGCCCACGAAGGCGATACCGTTGGCTCTGCTCTGACAGCAGCGGGCATCGATCTCCTGAGTCGCAGCTTCAAGTACCACCGCCCCCGTGGCTTGTTGTGTGTCGCCGGAAACTGCCCCAACTGCCTGATGACCGTCGATGGCGTTCCAAACGTCCGTACCTGCACCATGCAGGTCAAGACGGGAATGAAAGTGAAGCGGCAGAACGCCTGGCCGTCAGTCGATTACGATGCAGCAGCCATGCTCGACCGGATGGATCGACTGCTCCCTGTCGGCTTCTACTACAAGGTCTTCCACAAACCAAAAATTCTGTGGGAGTTGATGCGCCCGGTGGTACGCCGTATCGCCGGTCTCGGAAGCATTGATACGTCGAGTGATGGTGGCCCGAAGTACACCCACCGCAATATGCACACAGATGTGGCAGTTATTGGTGGCGGCCCGGCGGGAATGACTGCTGCACTGGTGTCGGCAGATGCTGGTCTGGATGTGACGCTGATAGACGATCAGCCGGTACTCGGCGGACACCTGCTCTACGACGCAACACACCACACCGAAATCGCCAATTCTGACGATGGTTTTTACGACAAAACCGGACAGGAATTAGCGGCTTTACTACGAGAACGGGTAACGGAACATGCCGAGATAACGGTGCTGAGTAGCGCTACGGCCTTCGGCTTCTATCAGGACAATCTGGTTTCGGTTCACCATGGGCAAGAGGCGATTCAGGTAAGGGCGGACCAGGTCGTAATCGCCACAGGAGCTATCGAAGTTCCAATGCAGTTCGTGAACAACGACCGCCCGGGCGTGATGCTGGCCTCAGGGGCGTTGCGGCTCGCAAGACTGTACGGGGTTGCACCCGGCAAGCGGGCAGTGGTCGTGACGGCTAACGACTCCGGTTACACGGCAGCCATCAGTCTGCTCGATGCGGGAATCGCTGTCGAAGCCGTTATCGACATTCGACCTGAACCAGCACCGACAGAAGCGAACGCAATGTTGCTTGATCGCGGTGTCGAAGTGCTTGCCGGATATCGCGTGGTATCGGTAAGCGGCACGAAACGTGTGTCGGGTGTCAGGGTCGCCGCTGCCGATTCGTCTGAACGGAACATCAAGTGCGATCTGGTTTGCATGGCCGGAGTGCGTCAGCCTGTAACCGGCCTGTTTTTGCAACAGCCTGGTGCAGTAGTTGAATATGACGAAATACTTGGCGTTTCTGTGCCGGTGCAGCTACCCGAAAGTGTCCATGTTGCTGGCGATATAACCGGAATTCACGATCTCAATATCACACTACTGCAGGGAGCAGCGGCAGGTCGAGAGACCGCGGGAATCGATGCCGCAAGTGTGTCGAATTTGAACGCCCTCGAACAGGAGTACCGCGCTGCGAAACAACTCCATAGCGAGTCTTCCAGTCGTGCCCTAGGCATCACCAACCGGGCAAAAAATACCAAAAAAGAATTCATCTGCTTCTGCGAAGACGTCTCTTCAAAAGACATCGAAGTGGCGGTCGGTGAGGGATTTGGAGATATACAGACCCTGAAGCGGTACACAACCTCGACGATGGGGCCGTGCCAGGGAAAAATGTGCCACAGTGCGTTTGTTGAAGCAGCTGCTATTCGTACCGGCCGCAGCGTTGCCGCTACCGGCAGAACCACGGCAAGGCCTCCCGCACAGGGAGTGCCGCTTGGCGCACTCGCTGGTTTAGGCCACATGCCCCGTAAGCGAACTGCGTTGGATCGGCTACACCGGGACGCCGGGGCCGAGATGGTCGAAGTGGGGCCATGGTTCCGGGCGCACAACTACGGTTCACCACATGACGAAGTGCTGGCGGTTCGAGAACGTGTTGGCATCATCGACGTAAGCACACTCGGGAAACTGGAAGTTCGTGGGCCTGATGCGGGCGCACTGCTCGACCGGGTTTACACGCACCGCTTTTCGAACCTGCGAGAGGGGCGCATCCGGTACGGTCTGATGGTCGGCGAGAACGGTGCAATCATGGACGACGGTACCGTTACCCGGCTTGCCGAAGACCATTATTTCGTGACAACCACGACTGGTAACGTAGATGCGATCGAAGACTGGTTCAACTGGTGGTCGGCCGGAACCGGGATGAAGGTCTTCATCACAAATGTCACCTCGTCGTACGCAACGATCAACGTGGCCGGGCCGCGTGCGAGAGAGACTCTGGTCAAGCTAACCGATGTCGATATTTCCACCGATGCGCTCGGCTACATGCGTTCGACCCGTGGCACCGTGGCCGGGATACCGTGCATTTTCCTCAGGATTGGCTTTGTGGGAGAGACCGGCTGGGAACTCCATTTTCCGTCTGAGTACGCAGAACATATGTGGAATGCGTTGATGAAGGCTGGCAACGAGTTCGACATCGTGCCGTTTGGTCTGGAAGCGCAACGTGTGCTGAGGCTGGAAAAAGGCCACATCATCGTGAGTCAAGATACCGATGCAGCGACAGACCCGCTGGATGCCGGGATGCGCTGGGCCGTCAGGTTCGACAAGCCCGATTTCATCGGTCGCGGCGGCCTTGTTGCAAATCGGGAGCGGACAAATTTGGAAAAACAGAAACTCGTCGGTTTCGTGATGCAAGATCGATTCGTTCCTGAGGACGGCCAGCCAATTGTGGAGGCCGGTCAGCCCGTTGGCCGAGTGACGAGTTCCAGGTTTAGCCCGACGCTGAAAAAAGGCTTCGGGTTGGCATGGATACCCGAAAAACATACCAAAGAGGGGGCCGAGATATTCATTCGCAGCGGAGATACCGATTCGCCGGCAACCGTAACGCTGAAACCCGTTTACGACCCGGAGGGTGTGAGGTTGCGGGAGTAATGCCATGACAGCAACAAAAGTGCCCATGCGTTTGAGTCCACTGCACGCATTGCACCTCGAAACCGGTGCGGTAATGTCCGACGTGGCGGGCTGGCAGGTCGTTCAGCGATATGGCGATGTCGAGGGCGAATTGTCGGCTGTGATGGAGTCGGCGGGCGTATGCGATATATCTGGCCGCACGGCCGTGCGTATCAAGTCATCTCAGCTTGATGACGTACTTGGCGAGAGATCACCCGCTGTTGGCATGATTATCAAAAATGGCGACTCGGTCATCGCGCGGCTTACCCGCGAAGAGGCTCTGGTTTTCGGTCCGTCCTCGGCTGTCGGAAACTACCCTGCGGGAGTAGAGCCGGACGGAGATCCGGTCCGATATTTGACCGACGTAACTTCAGGCTTGACCGGACTAAAAATCGCCGGGCCACGGGCGCGCGACGTAATCGCCGCACTCACCGACATCGACCTGCGCGACCGCGCCATGCCAGATTCTTCCTGCGCCCAGGCCGGGTTCGCAAAAGTGCACGGGACGTTGCTGAGACTCGATTTCGCCGACACTGTGTCATATGAGCTTTACGTTGCCCGCGAATACGGCGCCTACGTCTGGGAAGTCATCCTCGAATCACTCGGCAAAAACGCGGTAATTGCTTTCAGCCACCAACCGTTGAAGCGGCTGGAGCAAGGGCAGGGCGGCTGACCATGCAGTTATTTACCCATAACACCATGTGGCGGAAATACCCGTTGCAGGACCGGTACGACGTAGTAATCATCGGCGCAGGGGTTCACGGTCTTTCGACCGCGTATTATCTTGCGAAACAGGGCGTAACGAACGTCGCAGTTATCGATAGTGGATACGTTGGCGGCGGTGGGAGCGGGCGCAACACGGCGATCATTCGGGCCAACTACCTGACAAAAGAAGGCATCCCCTTCTTCAGGGAGAGTCTGAAGTTGTACGAGGATCTTGCGCAGGAACTCGATTTCAACCTGTTATTCGACCAGTCGGGTCGGCTCGATCTGGGCCACACGGATTCGGCGGTCTTTGGCCTCCGCATGCGCACAGGTGTGAACAAACTGCTCGGGGTCGACAGTCGAATGATCGGCCCGTCGGAGATCAAAGAACTCGTCCCGGCTATCGACCTTCGCAAGGGCAAAAACCTGCCGGTTCTCGCGGCGCTGTACCAGTCGTCAGCAGGCGTAGTGCGGCACGACGCTGTGGTCTGGGGATATGGCCGGGGAGCCGATCGACTGGGGGTAGAAATTCACCCGTTCACCGAAGTGACTGGCATTGTCCGTGAGAGCGGTCGTGTAGTAGGCGTTGACGTTGGCGACCAGCGAGTAAAAGCAGGCATAGTTATGAGCGCCACGGCCGGGTGGACCTCGAACATCGCCCGCATGGTGGACCTCACCCTGCCGCTCGTGACACATCCCCTGCAGGCGTTCGTGACAGAGCCACTAAAGCCGTTCATCAACCGGTCGGTCTCATCGGCAAACCTGCATGTCTATGTCTACCAGACCGATCGTGGCGAGGTTGTCGTTGGTGGCGGTGTTGACCCGTATTCGAGCTACAGCCAGCGTTCGACTCTCCATACGTTGGAAGAGCTGGCCGCCAACACGCTCGAACTGTTCCCGTTCCTGCGTGGAGTGAATGTGATGCGGCAGTGGGCAGGGTTATGCGACATGAGCCCGGACTATGCGCCGATCATGGGCCAGGTCGATGGGTTACCCGGCTTCCTGCTGTCGTGCGGCTGGGGCACATGGGGCTTCAAGGCCGGGCCAATCGGTGGCTTTACGATGGCCGAACTGATCGCAACGGGAAAAACACCCGATCTGATAAAACCGTTCAACCTGCGCCGGTTCGCAGAAGGAAAATTGGTGAACGAACGCGCGGCCGCCCCCGCGGCTGCGGTTCATTAGCCTTAGCTTGATCCCTGATTAGCTGTACGCCACCTGGCAGAAGCCATGATTGCAGTATCCGTAAGGGTTTTTAGCCAGATACTGCTGGTGCGGCTCCTCGGCGTAGTAAAACTCGCCAGCCGTCGCGATTTCGGTCTGAATCTCACCAAACCCTAAACTTTCCAATTCTGTTTGGTAGCGTTCACGGCTTGTATTCGCGGCTTTCAGTTGTTCGTCATCCAGTGCATATATAGCACTTCGGTACTGACTGCCCGTGTCGTTCCCCTGCCCCATGTACTGAGTCGGGTCATGGTTTTCCCAGAACACCTTGAAAAGTGTTTCGAGTCCCACTTTGGCCGGGTCGAATACAACAAGTACGGCCTCAGTGTGCCCCGTGCGTGATGTGCAGGTCTCTTCATATGTAGGGTTGGGCGTGGTTCCGCCGCTGTACCCCGCGGCTGTTGTGTAAACATCTGGCAGTACCCAGAAGAGCCGTTCGGCGCCCCAGAAGCAGCCCATGCCGAAGATGATGGATTTCATATCCGCCGGAAACGGAGGCTTTATCGAGCGTTCGTTGACGAAATGCTTCGATGCTGTTGGTATCGGCATTTCGCGGCCGGGAAGGCAATCCTCGGGTGCGGGAACTCCCGCCGGTACGCGCTTGAAGATATTCATGGGTGTATCCCGCCTTCACCAGATGCTCGATTAGTGAACCCAACTCAACAATGGTCGCGCTTTCGCGAGAGTCTCGAAGCGTGTAACGTTCACCGGGGTAACGGATACAGCGGTGAGTCGAGTCGTAAATCTCTCATAACGCCGCAGATTTTGCAATCCAGCCCTCTGGATTTAGAAAGGTTCATATGTTAAAAACAGAACGCAGTTCCTGGTCGCACTCCCGACTATTCGCAGTTACTGTGGCCCTGTTGCTGGTGTTTTTGACCGCGGTCGCATGCGGCGCGGGCGGAAAGAGTGAAGACGCATCGGGGTTCCAGAAAATCACTGCTTCTGACGCCGTGCTGACAATCGACGATTTTCTATCCATCGGGTTCAAGAAGAGCAAGCAGTACGACGTTGAGGAATTGCCAGGCGGAGTTGACGCATGGACCGGCTTCTGGGGTACCGACCCGTACGACCGAAAAGACTACGAAATCCGCTTTTACGGTTCCCACGCAGATGCTGTCGAGCTAGGTCCTGCCTTAGCCGAAGAAGTTTCAGGTGAAAATGCCGAAGCGTTTCGGAAGAACCCGACCTGGGAAGAGGGCGCAAAGGACCGCTGGCAGAACGCCTTCACCGGGGACCTCGCAGCCAGTTCGCTTAGTGGGCCATCTCCAAAATTCGGCGATTACGTGATCCTGGGCAACGTATTGATGTTGTGCGAGGGTGGTGATTCCGAGCAGGGGCTGGAACGTTGCGAAGCACTGGTTGTGGCACTGACCGCCGGGGGAACTGAGTAACGCCGCGGCTCTCTGCCCAGTCCTATCGCCCCGCTGGGAGTTACAAAATCGCATGTTCGATGACCTTGCGATTGGATCGGAATCATGGGTGGAGTTAATCCGTTGCCAAATATTCGAGCCCTCTCATCAGTTTTCATCCATAGTGACGGCTTAACCAAATTGAATAATCGATTCGTAGCTTTCGGCGAGAAAATTCGACTTATTAATTGAACAATGTCCTAACAGGCTAAAAATTCGATATCGATGGCGATGAGATTGACTGCATACGTAATTTGTCGGAAGATGCTTAGAATTTCGTGGTTCCACAGCGAAATCGTAACGGGCTTGGTGGCTTATGGCTCATTGGATACCGTTAGCGCACATTGGTGGACAGGTCAGTTTGATTAATCAAATCCGCAAGAAAAAAAACATATTTTCGTTATCGTTGTTCGCTCTGACATTGATTGCTTGCGGAACTGAAGGGCAGCCAGTCAGTGAAATGGAGATTGTGGCGACACGAGATGCCGTCGTAAATACACCAACTATTGCTGTCACTCGACCCACAAACACTGTGGTACTGAAACCCGTCGCCACTCAAACAACTACCATTCTCCGAATAACGGAGGCTCGTTCGGATCAATCGTTGAGCGTAACTTCGACACCGACCGAGACAGTGATGCCCACACAGACTTCAGTGCCTATAGTGACGGTGGTACCTGACGCCACGGCGGTACAAACCGAGACCCCGATACCTACACCGACTTCAGTGCCCGATACGACAGCGGTGCCTGTCAAGCTTCCCACACCAACACCTATACCCTACCGCCCTAACTACATCCCAACTCCTGTGCCGCCAACACCATTACCAACCGAAACGCCTTCCGCTACGCCAATCGGGTATTCGATGTTTATGGGTGCTGGGACAATGGAAACAGGTCAATTCCGATCACCCCCGAATCTGCCATGGATGATCGAGTGGGAGACTCAAGGCGAAGGTTCAAATTCGATCACAGTGACCTTGATGGATCCGGAAAGTCGCACAGAAGTGAACGAAATAGTTACGGACGTGGGTTCTGGACCGCTAGGCGGAGTGAACCTTGTCTGGGGCAATATGGGCACTTTCTACCTGAAAGTTGAAGGCCCGGATGCTGGCTGGAAAATATGGATTCGGCAGCAATGAATCATCATCACCCGATCAGTATCACGGTCGATGTGTAGCACTCGCTCAGTCACGCTCAGTCACGCTCAGTCGCGCTTAGTCGACCGGGCCAACCCAGGCTGTAACCCCGCCATCGACCAGTAGTTCCGAGCCGGTTACGTACGTCGATTCGTCAGATGCGAGGAACAGTATCGACCCGGCGATGTCAGACGCTTCAGCGACCCGTCCCAGAGGTATCCGTTTTGAGAACCTGGCTATCCACTCGTCGTCAAAAATATCCGTGGTGAATGGAGTGAGCGCCCATCCCGGAAGCACCGTGTTGACCCGGATGTTGTCAGGGCCATACTGGACTGCTGCCGAACGTGCGAAGTGAGTCATTCCGGCGCGTGAAGTCGCATAGGCGCTGCCATTCTGCCGGATTGTTCTTGCCATCATCGACGAGATAAGCACGATCGATCCGCCACCACTCACGCGCATCGGCCCTACCACCGTCTTAACCCCAAGAAACATGCCCCGATTCGTGACATCCATCACGCTCTGCCAGTCGTCGATATCGGTTGATTCGATGGGATTCCCGCGGTCGTTTATTCCCGCCGCCATAATCATGATGTCGAGCCGACCGTGTTCTGAAACCGTCGCCTCTACCGCAGCGCGCCAGTCCGGTTCGGATGTGACATCGAGGTGGACATAACTGGCTGCCAGACCATCATCACGCATTTTCGCCACCGACCGCTCGCCAGCCTCATCATCGATATCTCCGATGACAATTTTTCCGCCAGCCCGTGCGATTTCGAGCGCAGAAAGCCCCGCAAATCCCATCGACACGCTGTCATCGGCATTCGCACCACCGACTACCAGCGCCACTTTTCCATCGAAACGTTTGCTCATGTTGCTCCCGTTCATACTTGTTCTCTACATGCCGAGGCTGAACCGGCTGGCGACTAAACCGGCGGATGAAGGTTGTGGAAATCGGTTGCGCTCTCGAAGGCATCTCCAACGCCGACCAGAAGTGGCTCGGAAAGATGATGACCAATGAACTGTATCGAAACTGGCATTCCATTGTCATCAAGGCCGCAGGGCAGGGCGATTGTCGGAAGCCCAGAAAAATTATGCGGTACGGTGAACCGGCTGTCCCACGGGTCGCGATCTGGCGAGATCGGACCGAACAGGGATTCGGGGGTAACCGGGTATGAAGCCCTGGCAAAGGTCGGGCAGGCGAGGATGTCGATATTTCGCATCGTGTTCCTGAACTCACCGTTAAACGCCAAACGCAAACTGTGTGCTGCGGCATAGTCGGCTGCTGTGTGAGCAGAGCCTATTTCCAACCACTGGCGAAAAAACGGGCCGTACTCATCGGCCTTTGACGGAAACGTCTCCCTGTGCGCCATTGCCGCTTCGCTTGAACAGATAACAGGCCAGGCGGTCATTGCTTCTCGCAGGATTTCCGGCATTTTCACCGGGACGATCTCAGCGCCCAACTTTTCCATGACCTTCACACCCGCTTCTAGCGCAATTGAAAATGACGGCTCCAGACCGACCGACGAGTATTCCGGGTCCCAGCCTATTTTCAGCCCCCTGACGCCCTTTCCGACTTTGGCCAGCATGTCGGGAACCTTGTGCGGCAGAGTCGTTGGGTCGTTGAGGTCGAGTCCTGAAATGGCCTGAAGGACGATCCCGGCGTCTGTTGCCGATCTGGTTAGCGGCCCAATGTGATCGAGCGATTGGGCAAGGTCCATTATTCCGTAGCGGCTCACACGTCCCCAGGTCGGCTTCAAACCAACCGTTCCGCACAATGCCGCCGGCCCCCTTATAGAACCACCGGTATCGCTGCCCAGCGTTCCGTAGGCCAACCCGGCAGCAGTCGCTGACCCAGAGCCGCTCGATGAGGCGCCAGCCATGTACGACGCCCGCCACGGGTTTTCGGGTATCTGGAGCTTCGGGTTGTATCCACCCATTGCTCCCTCGGTCATATTCAGCTTTCCCAGCGAAACCGCCCCAGCCTCTCGCAGTTTCGCTACGACAGTTGCGTCGTGGTCGGGAATGTTATCGGCGAACACAGCCGAGCCGCCCATAGTCCGGATGCCCTGCGTGTTGCAGAGGTCTTTTACCGCAATAGGGATTCCGTGAAGAGGGCCGCGGTAGTTGCCTTCGGATATTTCCTGTTCAGCCTGTTTGGCCTGTTGAAGGGCCAGTTCTGGTGTGAGCGTGGCATACGTTTTCAGCGTTTTATCGAGCCGCTCGATTCGGTCCAGCAACGCCCGGGTGAGTTCGACAGGCGATATTTCTCGCGACTCGATCAGTGGGGCGAGTTCAGAGATTGTTTTGTAGTGCAGTTCGTGGCGTGTTGACATGTTTGCAGGCGTGTTTGTCGG
>CAYLWG010000057.1:0-15276 GCA_964387235.1 uncultured Dehalococcoidales bacterium | reverse complement strand
GCGAACAGTTCGGCAAGTTTTGAAATAGTCGATTCAGAAGCTTCGACCGCTGCAACCATTTCTGGGGTTATCGCAAACGACCGCGGGGCTTCAGTTCTGGCGATCTTACCCAGAACGCTAACGAGTGCCTTCTGTGTCGCAAGGTCTTTTTCCAGCGCCGGGTTTTCGCTCATCAACTTCTCGACAAGCTTCACATCGTCTTCGGACGCGTTCCCCTCGACGTATGCGTTGATAGCGCCAATGTTTGAATCTTTACGGCCGATCAGCCGATTCAGAAACTTGCGGATCACTCTACTTAGAATCTCCCTGATTTATGGGTGCCCATTTTTTATTGACAACTGTGTGTTACAGGTGCCCATGTTTTATAGACGCATAGCTGATGGTAAAAGTTCCGGTTGTTGTTGAACGCAGTCGCGCATTCGTGCTCTCGCCCTGTTGAGCCGCGACTTCACTGTGCCTATCGAAACACCAATCGAATCGGCCACTTCGTCGTACTGGTAGCCTTCGACATCGATCATTACCATCGCCAGTCGATGGTCGTCTGAAAGCCCGCCAAGACACTGTTCTATCAGCCGGGCCAGTTCAGCATTCAGAACGTCTGCCAGCGGGTCGGCGGAATCATCTTTAACTGTCTCTGAGAAATAGACGATGTCTTCGTCGAGCGAACTTTCGGGACGCCGCGCCATTTTGCGCAGGTAATCTAGCGATGCGTTTTTGGCGATTCGGAACAGCCATGCCCGGAATATACCCCCGCGATAACTCGATATCTTCCGGAATGCCGAAATGAAAGTGTCCTGGGTAATATCTTCGGCCACAGCACGATTCCTCACCATTCGCAGGACTACCGAATAAACCGCGGTCTGATATTCGGCGACGAGGCGATTGAATGCGTCGTAATTGCCGTCACGGGTCAACTGTATGAATCGTTGCTCGTCGAAGTTAGTCAAATAATCTGGTTCCACCGCATGCTTGCGGCACAATCTTAACGGCGTCTCGAGCGTAAAACGTTACGAACCGATTACGTGGAACTGGGTTTTGGCTTGCTATATTCGTAGTCAAGTCTTTTTTGTGTGGCAGGTTTTAAAACTAAGCCAGACACGGGACGGGCGAGGCCGCACTTGAGCTATGCGCCGCAAGTTTTGCGGGCGCTACTACTGCAGATATGGACAACCTATGCGGGCAGCGATTCGAGATACGGGCGAGACGATCATTACCGCGGTAGTGATCTTTCTTGTGCTGCAGGGCACAACCCAGAGTTTCCTGATCGAAGGCTCATCAATGAAGCCCATTCTGGTGCAGGGTGAACGCCTGCTAGTAAACAGGTTTGTATACGTCCAGTCGCCGTTCAGCCTGTTCGGCGATGACGCCTACCTGTTTGGAGGACCCGAACGTGGCGATGTCGTCGTGTTTCATCCGCCGACCGGGTCGTCAACCGATTTCGTAAAGCGGATCATCGGGTTGCCCGGTGACGTGATCGACCTGGACGGGGCGTTCGTGTACGTAAACGGCGAAAAGACCGCCTGGGTCGATGTCTCGACAGCCAGGCGTCATGAAGACTACCCGGTTACGGTTCCTCCAGATGAATACTTCGTGCTTGGTGACAACCGGCGTGTTTCGGTCGATTCTCGTAACTGGGGATTCGTCGATGCCGATTCATTAGTCGGGCGCGCCTGGGCTATTTACTGGCCGATAAACGAGTTCCATCTGTTTTCGTAGCTTCGCTTGCAGCACAGCCAGGTGTGCCCCACGCTTTTGCATATCAGAAGCTGATTCCAAAACTAAACAGTAGCGGGGTTCGTTGGCGGAGTCGTCGACCAGTCATCGCGTGACCTGCCGTTTTTGTCCCACACAACCTGCCCGTCCTTAATGGTCATCTGACACACGATTCGCCTGTTCGTCTTGAAAACCCGGTTTCCCGAACCGTTATCGGTAAGCCCAAAATCCCCTTCGGCTATTTCCAGCACAGCGATATCGGCATGGGCAGTCTGGCCGAGATTCCCGAGTTCCGGGTGCCCGATAGTCAGTGCCGGTACCCACGTCGACCGCTTAATAACATCCGGCAGCTCCATACCAAGCGCAAGAAGCTTCGTCATCGTTTCAGGCATCGTCCCCTGGTTCGACAGGATGCTGCTCGTGTGCATATCGGTCGAAATCGTATCTGGCGGGAAACCCTGCTCGATGGCGGCTTTCGCAACTCGGAACGAAAAGCTGCCGGCACCATGGCCGACATCGAATTTTACCCCGCGTTCGCGAGCCTCGAAGAAGTACGGCTTGACTCTGTCGTTGCTATCAATCATCGGCTTATCAAAGCCATAGCAGTGGGTGGTCATGTCACCCGGACGCAGGTGCTCAAGCAACATTTCGTTATTCGGACGGGACTTGATAGGCGCCTGATCTACCATCACGTAAACGCCGGTATTCTCCGCCGCCTGAACCCCGCGGTCGAGCGGCTGCCAGCCCGGGCCGCGATAGTGGGCGACCTTCACTCCAATGATCCGGTCGGGACGCTGGGCAATCTTGGCCGAGGTCAGGTCAACGTCCATTCCCTCGAGATCCTGCTCGGGCGCACCGACCATGCCTTCGCCAGCGATGTTAATCAGGGCGAAAACGTTTGTTTTCGACCGCGATATTACGGTTTCGTCGAAATCATCAAACGTCAGGTGACCAGCGCCGCCAACATCGACGGCAGTTGTCGTGCCTTCGGGCAGACAGTGGGCGTCGGGCAGAACCGCCGCAAAATAGCCGTAAAAGTGGGCATGCATGTCGATCAGGCCGGGTGTGACCACGAGGCCCGTGACATCGGCGACCCTTCGGGAAAGTGCAGGGGAAATATCTTTATCGACAAGGGCGATGTGACGACCGACTATCGCTACATCGAACAGCCCGTCGATGTTGTTGGCGGGGTCGATCACTCGTCCGCCCTTGAGCAGTAGATCGTATTTGCGGACTGCTATTTCTGCCGTTGTCACTGAATCCTCCGGATGCGTTTCGCCAGCCACTTGGCTTGAACCATGATTTTTATGGTCGGCGACATCTTAGCGCTGCACGACGGCGCATGGGTAACTGATGGCGATACGAAAACGCAATTTTGCACCGGAATTTAGCGAGAATTTGTGTTTTGTGTGCGGATGCCCCCTTTATCACCTGTTATTCAGCTATCGAGGTAAGTTGCTCACTGCACATCGGGATATTTTTCGTCACCCGCTAATGGTGAACTGGCGAGTGCAAATTTCGTGAATGGATGCTTGGGACCGACGATTCCGCAACCCCGAACGGGTTCATGCTGTCGTACCCTAGATTACTGAGTTTGCGAGGGCCTTTAGCTCAGCGGTAGAGCATCGGACTTTTAATCCGCAGGTCGTGGGTTCGATCCCCACAGGGCCCACCAAACTCGTATCTTACGTAGATGAAAAGCCACCGAAGCACCGGTGGCTGTTTTTGTTGGTGCGTTAACGCCTCGAGCCCGCCTGGCGCGTTACACGCATGGCGGGCTGTCGGCACGGTTGTGCTGGTAGGAACTTTTGTTCGACACCGCCGCGAGATATTCGGAGAATCTTTGGCGGTCTACCAGAAATACCTGACTAATTGGTTCAAACGACGCACGCATACCAGTAGCCAGAACCTCGATGAAAACTCCCCTAACTCCTGGTATTGCAATTGCTGTTGGAGTACCAGATTCCATCTACCTTGCTCCAAGAAATCGAGTAGTCCTCTCCATAAACCTCGTCAAAGTGGTAGATCGTTGTTTCACTAATCGCTGTGTCTTCCCCGTAGAGGCGTACTGTTACATCCCGATAATTCCAGCCCGCAGGATCTCCAAACTGGCTAAATACGTCTTCGAAAAAGAATTCAGCCTGTGGGACTGTAAAGACGGTTCTGGTTGGGTTGCATTCAGCTAGATATGCGTCGACATTGCTCGTTATAACCGCCTGGACGAACCGTTCCATTGTTTCGATTATTGCTTCCTCGTCAGAACCCGGCTCTGGTTCCGTAAGCGGGACAACAACAGGCCCCGTAAATGTTCGCTTTTGAATGCCTGAACTTGCAATATCATCGAAAGCGTCAGGCTCAGGTGTGGAGGATGGCTGCACGTCTGCAGCGTTGGTTTGAATTGCCACCACTTCATCGGCTTCGCCTCCGCATGCGATCACGGTGACCATCAAGATGGCGATTAACGGAGCTATCGTCCACGCTACCGTATTCCGACCAAATCTCTTCGTTCCTACCATTTTCTCGTCTCCCAAAAGGATTGAGTGTCGAGCAGGTACTGTTTCCTGCTACACCAATCACTTTCGGTTAGAGAATGTCGCAAATCATCGGCTTAAATCACGATCTTCGGATGCCGATGTTTTTGGTGTTATGAGACTCGTCTAGTCCGAAATCACTAGGGCGACAAATTGAGTACGAACTCAGTGGTCAGGGCCACGATAGCCTTTTTGGGCCGCATAAATAGCCGCCTCGGTTCGGTTTGCCGCCCCGGTTTTTCCGAGGATATTGGCAACGTGCGTTCTCACCGTGTTGAGGGCTACGACCAACTGATCGGCTATCTGCTGATTGGTACTTCCGGCCGCGAGCAACCGTAATACATCGATTTCGCGTGGGGTCAAGCCGTCGGGAAAACCTGAAGCAGGTGCAGAGATGGATGCTACTTTCTTCTGCAAAGCCAGTAGCCTTTTTTCAAGTGGGGCAGATCCGATTTCTCGAGCGATTGCGAGACTTTCGTCAATGAGCGAGATGGCCTGTTCAACATCTCCACCTGACTTTGCTTGACTCCCTCCTGAGGCTGCCCGCGAGATTAGCGTCTCAGCGTAATCATGTCCGATCCAGATAGATTCAAGCCGATAACCCGCTGTGCCACTGAACTCAAGGGCGGCTTCAAAGTGGGCGTTCGCCTTTACTGGCATCGCCGCTGTATGTGCGAGTAGGCCGAGTAGACGATCTCCTGAAATGAGTGGGAAGGCCCCCGCCCAACTCATGATTCCGCGCCAACTCTCTAAATGTCGATAGTGCTCCGCTGCCTCTCCGGCATCTCCTATTACGACCGCTGTAAGTCCCGCGGCGGCTCGAAGGTATTTTTCACTCTGTCGCATCAACCCTGGCGTAGAAAGAACTGATCGGGCAAGTTCACCTGCATCAATGGCATCGCGACTTCGATCCATCACGTGGGCCGCCACTGCCAGTAGGCCGATATTGGAAATTTGTTGCCTTTGTGTTGATGCAGAACGTGCTTGTTCCTTCGCAGCGTTCATCCGCTCGTCGACATCGGGTAGGCTCTGCGTATGCCATGCGCCGGCAGCCCCGAGCAAGCGAATCACTGAATCGTCGGCGTGCTGGCGTTCAAGCTCTTCCCTGAGTACGTCCGCCTTAGCCAACTGACCCTGGAGTAGTGCAGTTAAATATTGTAGTAACTCGATCGCTGCGAAGACCCCGAAGCGGTCTTGCATACGTTTTGCAGTATCAAGATGCACGATAGCGGCTGTAGGTTCGCCAAGTGAAATCAACGCAGATGCAATTTTGTCTCGGCACCCAAACTCCTCAATCGGTTGGTCGCTCTTGCGCGCTAGTTCTAACGCTTGCAATCCAATATCCACTGCACCACTAAAGTCACCCTCCGAGATTCTGGTTCCAGCTAAGCTGTTGAGTACCCTGCACTCAATACGCTCATCACCCATTTTTTTTGCAATCTCGAGAGCCTGTTGAAGTGTTCGCTTCGTCCCTTCCAAATCCTCCTCATCGAAAAAGACTCCAACGGCGTACTTTTCAAGCAGGTCGGCCTCGTCAGCGGATCCTGGAGCGACCAATTCAAGGGCTCGGCCATATACACCTGATGTTCCGTCGACCCAGTGTCTGAAAAAACCACCAGATCGGGTGGTCACTGCAACGGCGGCCTGTGTGTCACCTAGCTTCACGTACAGATCAAACGCCTGGGATACATTCTCCCAACCTCGCTGGATTTCCGGGTAGGTGAGTGAAAACAACTCTGCTTTTCCGAGTCCGAACAGAATGGCGGCTCGTTCCTCGTCGTTTTTCGCATCACCAAGAGTTTCAAGGGCCCGTTCGAAGTGAGTACGCGCCTCGATCCACGAATATCCCGCGCTCGCCTTTTCACCCGCCAGTGTTGTGTAACGGATGCTCCTGTCTTTATCTACGATCGTTTCGGCGTGTGCGCAGTGATGCGCTAACTCCGTAGCATGCTCACTGAGGTCGTCTGAATAAAGTTCTTCTATTGCATCGATGATGTAGGCGTGGATACGTGTACGACGACCCGCTGTTATTTCCGCCTCGAGTGTTTCTTGGATCAGGGCATGAGAGAAATCGTAGCGTTCAATCTGTCCACCAACTTCGCGAATAATCCCAGAAGCTGTCGCCTCTTCGATCAGGGAAAATAATGAGTCTTCGTTGAATTCTAGATGTAAGGCAGCAAGCAATTTGAAATCGAACAGTTTGCCGATAATTGCAGCCGTTCGCAGGATCTCATTGCACTCTTCCGACAACGTGTTCAAACGAATCCCGATAGCTTCGCTCACTCCCTCTGGGATTCGAAAACCGACGGCATCGAACGTGCTGCGATGCTCATTGGTTTCACGCTCCATATCTCGAACCACTTCGAACACAAAGAACGGATTTCCCTCGGTTCGTAAATGAATTTCTTGAACCACGGCTGGTGCGACTGATAGATCTCCCACAGAGTTGATAATGAGAGCAACGTCTGCCCTATTAAGACCACGCACGGGGATTCGCCGGAAATTCCGAACTCGTGCAAGTGCAGCGAGAGTTTCTGATAGAGGATGCTTCCGGGATAGCTGCGCATCCCGGTAAGTTCCTAAAAATAGAATTGGCTGAGTCGCACTTTGCTGTACCACGAATCTCAAAAGCTCGAGAGTGGCAGAGTCAGCCCAATGCAGATCGTCGAACACCAGTACAACTGGATGTTCAGATGAAATTTCTTTGAGAAATGTCGCGATGGAATCGAGTAAGCGAAACTTCGCCTGGGCAGAGTCCATTACTGGAGCAAGCCCGTTGCCGGCCAGAAGTTCATCTATCTCAGGAACAATTTCGGCGAATACGTCGGCTCTAGCCTTGTAGGCTGCCTGAATTACAGGAGAAGAATCGCTGGAAAGTGACCGTAAAATTTGTATCCACGGCCAATAGGGCGGCGTACTTCCACCGTCGAAACTCGTTCCCCGGCCGACCTTGAATCCGCGGGAGATAGCGATTGATTCCAGTTCTTCAGTGAGGCGGGTTTTACCGATACCAGGTTCGCCAGCCAGCATGACGATCCCGCCTAGAGATTCACCTGAACGATCGAGTGCCGCTTCAAGCTCGGCTAACTCTCGATCACGTCCTATGAGAGGGTCTGTATCCATAGTTACCGGCAACCTCGTTGCCTCCCAGCCCGTTTGGATCAACAACGGGAATGATAAGGCAATTCAAGCAAGATCGAACAGGACAACGTTGCTTGAGGCAGAGGTGTTGGAATTTAGTGAACCGTGAAGGTCTCAGGCTGCGGTGTTTAAGACTGATTATCCGGGGAACGCTTGTACACACTGCCTTTTTATCCGCAGGTCGTGGGCCATCGTTTCAGGCCCCACAGGGCCCACCAAACTCGTATTTGACGTAATAAAAAAGCCACCGGTTCGCCGGTGGCTTTTTTATTTAGCATTACCGCCTCGATCCCGCTTGCGCGTTACACGCAGGACGGGCGGTTGGTCTAATAGTGAATCCAACTTCCTTCTGTGAACGTGCTGGTCCAGGTCGGGAACCCGCCTGCAACTGCATCGATATTGATAACACCTACGGCGTCGTCAAATCGGCCGCTGCCCCCTGTAATTACCAGGGCGAAGTCGCCGTGGACTGGCAAGCCCGTACTCGGGTCAATGCAGAAGCTGCCGCCGACGAATTCCATGAAGATTTCATCGCCGTTCGCAGCACCAAGCGTTTGACTACCTGCGATTACTGGGAAGCAAACGTTCGAGCCGTCCGGCGTTGGCGAACTGAAATCAAGCACCAAGCCTGAAAATTCAACCGTCCCCTTGCCGATGTGAGTGGCAATTACCGTGCCTTGCCCCGAATCTGGGCCGGTGAACACACCCGAGGCATCGCCTTTAAACGGCCGCATGTCACCCGCGCTAACGGTGCTGGAACTGATGATTACTGCGGTCACCACCAGGGCGAAAATCGCCAGGACGAATGCCGCACCTGAAATCCGTTTTGCCATTCCGATGTTTGTTACGACGTTTTCCATGACTGAATCTCCTTATCTGTGTCGTTGGCGTTACGACAACCACTTTCGATAAAACGACAAGGAGCCGAATCACTCAAACACGCCATTTATGACGCGTGCGTAAAAATGGCGTGGTCGCTGATAGGTGTGACCAGGTGATCACAGAGAACACTCAAAAACTGGCTAGACGAGGCTCTTTTGGTGGGCGAGATCGGTCGCTGCCGCGCGGCTGGATACGCCGAGCTTGCTGAACAGATTGGCCAAATGGCGATTTACTGTGTGCGGGCTAACGACAAGCTGATCGGCGATCTCTTTGTTTGTCATGCCCTGGGCGACAAGGCTCAGTACGTCCATCTCGCGCCGTGTTAGATCAAACGGCGTGCGCACGACTCCTTGTTTAGCCAGAAGATCATCGAGTCGAGCGGTCAATGGCAGAAGGCCGAGACTGAGTGCGAATGATCGAGTCTCCGTCGCATACTTCGATGCGGTCAAAGAAGGGCGGATTTCGGGGTGGTCGGTCAGTAAGCGTGAAAAATCGAACCGAGTCCATGCTTCGTACAGGGTGTGACCTGTAGACCGAAGCAACTCGATAATAACTTCGAACCCGGCTGCGGCATCTTCGATATTCCCGCACAAGAAATCGAGCGCGGGAATCAACGATTTTTCGTCGCTCATTAGTTCTACGTCTTTAAGTACTTCGCGTACATCTTTGGCGGTCGCCTGATCGTTTTCTTCAACTGCAACCCAGCCCTTTGCGACGACCCCGCGAAGTCTCACGAATCCTGACGAATTTTTCACAGCCGTCCTGGCAGCTTCCGCAGTGATCGCAATGTGGGCAGGGTCAAGGGTTGATCGAGCCAGCAAAGGGAAAAACTGAGCGTCTGGGGCTTCGGCTCCGAGTCGCTCTGAATCCGGCAATTCCAGGTATTGTTGCAGGGCTGAATTACCCGCTTTAGCGTCACCAACAAGATGCTTACACAGGGCCGTCAGGGCAAGAATTCTGGGGTAACCCGGAACGTCGGGTTCTGATTTCGAGGCAGCCAAATCCGCCCGCTCCCACTGGCAACGATGGTGGGCAAGCCGCTGTTCAATCAGGTCGCATGAACTTATTCGGACTTTGCTGCCTGAGTACTCAGCGGCACTTCGTGCGCGTGTAATAAGGGCGTCCGATTCCTGCAATCGACCGTCCTGAAAGCGTAGATATGCAAGGAGCATGGCAGCAGTGCTGACGGGGTAGGGATCTTCAACGCTCCCCTGAAGAGCTAGCACTTGTTGACAGTAGGTCGCGCACTCGTTCCATTTTCCCGCGAATGCGGCGATTTGGACTGCGTACCCTAGGGCAACCAACTCCGTTCGCCGATCGACGGTTCGTCGCGACGTTTCGATGACGGACCCGATCAATGCCTGGCCGCGCTTGTAATCTCCTAGCTCAATTGCGACGACTCGTGCCAGCGGCGCCTGGATCCTGGCTGCCTCGATACTCTCAGGATCGACGAACTCGAGTGCTCGCTCGTAAATCGGAGCCATACCCAACTGGCCTTCGCTGCCTGTGAAACTTATCTGTGCAACCCGGATAGCTCGATCAATTTGGCCATATTCAATAAACCGGTCGAATGCCAACTTAAGAAATGTGATCGCCTCTTTTTCACGACCGAGTGGACCCATTGCCTCGCCAGTTCCTGCAAGTCCTTCAGCCTCCACCTCGTTAGAGTTAATCTGTTGTCCAGCTTGAAGAGCATGCTCAAAGAATCGGTGAGCAACGTCGTATGAAAAAGTATCGAGCGCTTGCTTGCCGGCCAACAGCGCCCAATAGGCTGAACGGTTTAGGTCGCCGGTGATCCCGGCCCGTTGCCAATGCCCGCTTATTTCTGCCGCATGCTCGAGTGACGACTCGTCGAAGAGTTTTTCGAGACCCTCAGCGATCCGCCGGTGAATCATTGCTCGCTCGGAATTGGTCAGTTGGGTATAGATCGCCTGCCGAATGATCTCGTGTGTGAATTTGAACCAGCCCGCTGAATCGGATTTTTCTTCAATAATCCCAAAATCAACCCACCATTGAAGGGTCTCGGCGAGAAAATTGTGATCAGCGTCGCCCATGACCGCAGTAAGTCGTGAGAAATCGAACACGCCCCCGAGTGCCGAGCCATATTCGATAACTTTCAACTTGTTTGTCGGGACGGTGCTGAGTCGTAACTTAATTGATTCGGCAGTTGAGGCAGGTGCAGCCAGCTCGCGCAAGTCAGTTCCAGGCTTCCACGAACTGGCGAACTCTCGGATAAACAGGGGATTGCCGCCGGTGATCGTCCAGACTTTGCCCAGAGTCTGGTTGTCGACGTGAGGCTCGACAAGATCTGCGAACATCTCTGAGAACTCGTTGCGGTCGAAATCATCCAGATTGATAGAAGTCGAACCGTATGACCCGATGGCGAGGGGAGATCGTCCGCTCGACTGGTCCACCAGCAAATCTTCCCTTACGGTGAGGACTATCGAAATGTATTGAGGTCCCGGCGGCTCCATCAACATGTCGAGCACACTCTGCGAAGACTCGTCGGCCCGCTGGAAATCTTCTAACAGCAACAACAGTGGTTGTCGTTTAGCAACCTCACTGATGATCGTTCTGACCGCATCGAAAAGCAAAAACCGTTCAGTGCTGGAATCGACAGATGGTGTGCCAATTGAATCTACCGACCAAAAAGCGAACTCACGAATATGGGAGGCGATCCTTTTTATGTGAACAGGTTGTGTTCTGTTCAGATGTTCGATCTCCATTTGGCCGACAAGCTTCCGAAGTACTTGAACCCACGGCCAAAGGGGAGGTGCGCCTTCGTCGTCTGAGTTGTGGGACCACACAGTTCGGACCGATTTCTCCGTCGCGTAGACTGCAATCTCCTCTACCAGCCGAGTCTTTCCAACGCCAGGCGCACCCTTGATGGTTGCCACGTTGCCGTAACGCCCATCCAGAGCGCGATCAACTGATTCCCGCAACACGGCGAGTTCACTTGTTCTGCCGATGAATTTACGAGTGGTCACATTTGGTCTGTCGGATCTCTCATATATTGATGGGCCCTGGTATACCGTCCAGTTATCGGCGGTAATTCCCGTGAAATATGAAGGATAGCGCGTTGTAGTGCGGGCTCACTGTACGGAAACATGGCTGGTAAATATCGCCCTGGTATTCCAGAGAAATAACTGTCCATACGATAACTGATCCCGCGCTGATCCTCGAAATCCAAATGGTAGCCCTGAAATTGCGTCTCTCCTGAAGATTCTCTGAAGTGATGAACTGGAATGCGCTTGCTCAACCCCAGCAAGGCACTGACTTTTAATCGGCAGATCGTGGGCCATCGTTTCAGGCCCCACAGGGCCCACCAAACTCGCGCCGGGCCGGGTTTCATGGAGACTTTGTTTGTTGAGTCCCTGCCATTGCAGGAACGGGTGAACTGTTGCAGCCCTTCGACTGACTCAACCACGCGACCGCTTCGGTAAGTAACTTCTTTGATAAAAAAGTAATAGATAAATAATAGTAAGTACTATATAAATAGTAAGCGACTTGCAATATCGACTAAAACTACTGCCCGGTATCGATGCTAACCGGGCCACCAAAAAGGTGAAAATATGACCAGTACTGTATTTGTTACGGGCGCGACGGGCAACGTTGGAAGTGGCGTTGTCGCCGGGTTGCTGGAAAAGAACGTAACCGTTCGTGCGTTAGTTCACAGCGAGGAGAAAGCCCAACCGCTTCGAGATCAGGGCGTCGAGGTATTTGTCGGGGATTTCACTAACGGCGATCTTCTCGACCAGGCTATCGCGGGTGCCGACAAAGTTTTCTCGCTGACACCCCCTAACCCCGACCAGGTAGTGCAGGCCAATGCGATAACCGCGGCAGCTCTGCGGGCATCTGGCCGACCGCATATAGTGCGACTGTCAGTAATCAAATCGAGCACTCTTGCTCCGACTCGTATCTCCGCGCAGCACGGCGAAATCGACAAAATCCTCAAGGAATCGGGCCTTCCAGTAACGTTTCTGAAACCGCATTTCTTCATGCAGAACACGATGATGGGCGCATCGTCGGTCGGAGATCATGGCGCTCTGTACCACTCGATGGGTGGAGGCAAGTTGGGCATCATCGATGTCCGTGACATAGTGGCCGTAGCGGTCGAGGTGCTGACGTCTGATGGTCACGAAGGCAAGGGCTACACGCTCACCGGCCCGGAATCGATTTCATTTGACCAGCTTGGTAGCCAGCTTTCCACGGCCCTCGGTAAGGATGTGAATGCTGTTGCCGTACCGGTGGAAGCTGCGAAGGAATCGATGATGGGAATGGGATTTCCTGAGTGGGTTGTCGACGCCTTCTGCGAATACTTCACGGCATACAGCAGCAATTACGGCGATTTCTTCACGGACGATGTGAAAAACGTTACAGGTACTAAGGCCCGAACGTACGCCGAGTTTGCTGGCGATTTCGTCGGCGCTTTCGCCTGAGTCGAAGTTAATTCTGGCTCTGACCAGACATAGTTTGTTAGCTCCGGGTGTGAGGGCGTGGCAGTCGCAGACCCGCCCGCCCGGAGCTAAACGTTATTCGCATCGCGCTTCTTCGTGCGAAGACCGTAAATTAACTGAGCAGGCAGGGCATCGCCATCGAACCCTTCTGGCTGGCCCGGCTTCCTGACTTCACGTTTAGTGCCGGGCGTAGAACTTGGGCACTCGCGCGAGCTCCGCGGGGCAGACCAGAGCCTCTTAACATCGCCTGAGTCCATGTCCCCGGCTGTACAGGTGAGGGAGAAGCTGTTCTGTAGGAAATACCGTTCGCAAGCATCAACACCGTTGTCGAAAACGTTCCCCTCAACACTTCGACAAGCTCAGTACATGCCTGACGTTCTTCTTCTGGCTCCCCGATGAGAAGGAATATGGCTTCGCCTATTAATGCGTTTTGGGACAGTCGCTTAGACCAACACATCTTTGAGTGCAGCGAAAATCAACTCGTTCTCGGGCTCTGTGCGTATGGCAACCCGGATGAACTCGCCATCGAGGCCGATTTTGTCGCCGCAGGCCCTCACGTAAACCCCGTGCCTCACAAGCAGCAGAGTGGTGACGAGGTCGGCCGAAACGCCCTCTGGCACCTGCATCAACTGGAAGTTCGCATTTGTCGGGAAAGTGCGAATAAAGCTGGCTCCCGAGGTCATTGAAGTGAACAGGTCGATATATCCCCTGTACGTGTCCAGCACCTTTCGATACTCGCTCAGAAACGACGGACGTGTGAACAGCGAAAAGAAATATTCGGCAATACCGCTGGAATTCCAGAGATAGCCATGATCCAGCAGCCTGTTCACTCGCGACTTCTTCATGATCGCGTAACCGGCGCGTATACCCGCAATACCAAAGTCTTTCGACATGCTCTTGATAATCGTCACGTTGTCGAACTGCTCTGTCAGGCCGACAAGTGTCGGTAAGCCGCCCTCCGAGCCATTGGAGCCGGAAGCGCCGCGGTCCGCAAAATGAACGAAGCTCTCATCCACTATGACCGTCCTGAGGCCCGACAGCCTGGAGAGTATCCATTTCAGGTCATCATCTGGAATTAAATAACCGTCCGGGTTGTTCGGCGTGATCAGTACCGCGGTATCCGCCCCGCTGTTCAGCACCGACTGCACATATTTCTCGGGATCGAGCGCGAAATTGTTTTTCGCGTCCAGTTGGAACTTGGTTACACGGTGTCCCGGCCCGGCGAATTCGTAGTACGGCGAAAAAGTAGGGATGTTGACGTGGATGTGCGACGAAAAGTTGTGGATGATCGCCTGTATCGCTTCGATGGCCCCATTGGCGATGAACACCCGTTCCGGCTCCACTCCGATGGTTGAAGACAACTGTTCGGCGATAACCCTGTTCTGTGATGGGTAGGCCTCGAGCATCCGCTTGAAAAGCTGCTGGTCGTTCAGAACATCTCTGTTGAAATAGGTCCAGAAAAGCTCGGTCGCGAGCGGGTTTGAAAGGAAGCAGGCGTCGATATTCACACGAAGCTCGGGCAGTGCCCGTTGCATCGTGGCAAGGCTTGGCGAATGCGAGCCGGAGTTCGAGCTAAGTCGCTCGAGATTTTCCATAAGGGCCCGTTCTCGCGTTGAAATTCGTCTGACACCCAGTTCGTTTAGCATTAAGGCTCCTTGCCTGATTCGTAAATTCGAACGATGAACCGCGCATGTGTACCTGGCATTTCGACAGGTCGAACGACAGCTGGTCGCACGGAACACACGCCATAGCGGACTAATCCGCGCGGCAACTACGTCCGGTGAGTCGAATGGCAGTTCCTGAAATGTGAACATGCACTTATCGCGAAAACGTCGGACAACGAATCCCGATACGTGCGGTTCGACAGGACAAAAGCTTCGACCGCTATATCATTGGTGTCTGCTCGTCTCCTACGGCAGATCAATGAAACGCTGGCGTACCAAGTACACCTGCGCTAAGGCCAGTTCAGGCCAATAACCCAATCCGAATGATGCAGGTGGCGGGTTTCGGGTTGTACATCGAAACCTGGCAAAACGACCACACAGGAGCAATTTCATCACATGCAGACCAGAGTGTTCGAACCAATGGACATGGCCACGGCCGAAGCGGTACTGAAGGAAGCGAAACAGATCCTGGATCAACTCGGATTGGTGTTCTTCTTGCGCCATGGTACATGTTTGGGCGCAGTAAGGGACAATTCCTTCATTCCCTGGGACGATGACCTGGACATCGGGTCGGTACTTGGTATGCACGATCTGACCGAGGAACTCGTGTACAAAGCAGCCGAAATATTCAAAGAAAACGGGTTTGCCGTAAAGGTTAAAGCGAACGAACTTAACCTGAGCGTTGACATGCAGAAATCCGGCACTCAGCTGGACTGGACCTGCTACCGGGTTTTCGACGGCAGCATCTACCAGTGGCCCGTCGTCAAGATTCCGGCAAGCCTGCACGAGAACCTGAAAGAGATCGAATTTCTTGGCGAAAAATTTATGGTGCCGAACCCTCCCGAGGAATACTTCAGACTCAAGTACGGCCCGGACTGGATGAGTCCG
>CAYLWG010000056.1:0-15396 GCA_964387235.1 uncultured Dehalococcoidales bacterium | reverse complement strand
TGATTCTGTCGGGCCAACTCAGGATCGCCGGGGTCGATATACCCCCGTCATGGACCCACCGCTTGTGCAACCTGAACGGAGTATTTGAAGCGTTAGCCCACGGCAGGTCGTAGCTCTGGAACGTGTCGGCCGCGCCGGGGTCGATGTCGGGATTGTTGCCCATACGCATCCGCTCACCGTTCCACATCGGCGTATCGAACTGCACCGGATCTGGCGTGTTCGAATCCTCCGCAAGAAATTCAGCGCAACCACCGTTGTCCGAAAGGAAAATCACGAGGGTATTCTCGCGAACGCCAGCTGAATCCAGCGCGTCTAAAACCCGCCCAACGCCCTGATCCATCCGGTCGATCTGCGCCGCGTACACCGCCATCCGGCGAGACTCCCACTCCTTGTTCTCGACCTCCTCCCACGGAATCGAGTCGCGGTCGCGCGGCGACATCTCCCACGACTCATCGACAATCCCGAGCTCCCTCAGTCGGATGTGTCGTGTGCGACGAAGCTCATCCCATCCGCCATCGTAGACACCACGGTACTTCTCGATGTCCTCTTCGGGCGCATGGAGCGGCCAGTGGGGAGCGGTGTACGCGATGTACGAAAAGAACGGTGCGTCGCCTGAGGCAGATTCTTCAATCATCCGCACCGCATGGTTCGTGATCTCGTCGGTGTAATAGAAATCCTGGCTGGTCACGGTGATCGGCGTATCGCCGTCCATGAGAGTCGGTGGCGCGAAAAACGAACCCGCCCCCGTGAGAGTGCCCCAGAAGTGGTCGAACCCCCGCTGCAGAGGAGTCGGGTGGCTCGCATCGCCCGGAGTCCACGTTTCTGGTGCCTGCAGCGGGTAGTCGCCGCCAACATGCCATTTGCCCGAAAGCTGCGTCCGGTAGCCACCTGTCTTCAAAACCTCGGCTATCGTGGCGCAACTTTCGTTCAGGTATCCCTGGTACTCAGGGATACCGTAATCGCCAACCATGTGCCCGATCCCGGCCTGGTGTGGGTAAAGACCGGTCAGCAGAGAAGCACGCGTCGGACAACACCGCGCCATGTTGTACATCTGGCTGAAGAGAATGCCCTCACGGGCCATCGAATCGATGTTGGGAGTGTTGATCTCAGAGCCATAGCAACCAAGGTCGGAAAACCCCATATCGTCAGCAAGAATCAAAACTATGTTCGGTTGGGTCAATATTCCTCCCGGCAATTCCATGCGCTACCGTCGAAAACCAAATGATAATGACTGTTACAGATCTGGCCCTAACTACCCGACCGCTCAGGAACCGCGTTTACAAACCATTCGCTTTATCGTCCGCATAATTATCCAGAGATCAAGTGACGGTGACGCACGCTGAATGTATTTCTGATCGTAGGTTAATTTGTTCCGAAAATCCCGGACATTAACGGTGTACTTGTACTCAGTCTGGGCTAACCCGGTAATCCCTGGCTTGGCGGTAAGTCTTTCGACGAATCTGGGGTATCGATTAACGACCAGCTTGTGCCCTTCAGGCAGTTCAGGGCGAGGTCCAATAACACTCATATCACCCTTCAAAACATTCCACCACTGCGGAAATTCGTCGATGTACATGTTGCGCAATATCTTGCCGACTCGGGTGATTCTGGGATCATTTTTTGAAGTCCACAGTCCACCCTTGCCTTTTTCACTTGCCAGTGCCATGGTCCGAAATTTGATCATTTCGAACTCACGACCGTCCATTCCAAGCCTCTTCTGCCGGAAGAAGATGGAACCATTGCTATCCAGTTTGATCAGCGCCGCCACGAACGGAAACATGGTAATCGTCAACGCGATTCCCACGGTTCCAATGATGAGATCCATTGCGCGCTTTAGCCGCGACCTGAGGTAAGGCGAACCTAATTTTGTTAGTGCGGATGCGGACACTATTTCACTATCGGTGGTGTCATCGACCATTATTTTTGTCCATGTCCCGTCCAGCAATATTTTGAATTCAAAAACACCAGTGGTGCGCGTAGACGACCCGAGCGCATTATCGATCGATAATTAGCACCACGGGGTTAACCAGAGACATGGTACTTCACGGTGATAACACAGAGCACATACCGTTCAGTGCCCTGACCTAGTTTTACCTCCCACGGACGTTGTGAGGTGGTCCCGGTTGTCTGAACAGCATTCCTGGGTTTATAAGTGGAATCGTGCCCTTGTATGTCAGGCCGCCGCGGGTGTCGGCAGCGCTTTGGTGTAGAACTGGTTCCTGTCGCTAGAGAATGCCCGGCAAAAGGTTGAAATCTGGCGTCGGGAGTACAACAATGAACGTCCGCACAGTACACTGGGTCAGATGGTTCCGGCCCAGTTCGCTAGAACCAAATTAATCGGAGCTGAGGCGGCTGGATGAACCCGGAAATCTAACCCTCCAAGTAGCGCTGAAACGGGGGCAAGGTCAGGCGAGTTCGAGAAGATCAATTTCGAACATCTGGCGTGTGCCGTTGTGTGTCGAATCGACGCATATTTTTGTACCCGAACGGTTCCATCGAGGGTGAAGATCACAGCGGTACTCGCCCTTGTACTTGAAGGGTTCACGAAATCGAGCAATCAGGTTTGCATCTGTGCAATCGGCATTGGCCTGAAACAAATTTTGATAGCGCTCTCGATCGGGGTAGGTATCTGTGATCAGTTGCTTTCCGTCGGGCGAATAGGACGGGTGGCCATCGACGTTCAAAACGTCTTCACCAATCGTTGTCGCCCGCTGATATTCCAGGTCATAGAGGTGATAATTCGCACCAGTCGGCCCGACCCTTGACCAGCTAAGGATCTGGGTGTCGGACTTCCACGCACAGTGAGATACGAGCTGGTCGTTGGCCACAATTTCCAGGTTCCCGCCATCTGAATTAGCCACCATTAATTGTGAGTGTCTTACGCTGCCATCGGTCCACCTGTGGATGAACATAAATCTGGAACCGCCTGGATTGAACTCCAGATGATTGACCCAGTGGTGTGTGCCCGCAGGAAATGCCGATTCGTTGCCGACGATATCTCGAATTGAGAGCAACAGGCTTGTGTCTCCCGATTCGAGGTCGATCAGCGTGATTCCACTCGAATCAGGTATTGCCTGATCGTTCGTCCGATCAGGGATATTTATGTATCCATATCCCGGACGAAGCCGATGTAGCCGACTGAAATCGAGCGAAAGCGCCGTTTTTCCGTCTGGCGATACGCAATAAATCGGGTGGGTGAAGCTAACGACATCGTTTGTGTCGAGTTCGAACCGACGCGCTACGTATAGTCCGTCTTCAATGTCATTGAAAACCACCGAGTCTCGGTTCCCGGGCGGCAGCCATTGGAGCATGCACCCCTGTTGAAAATTCCACGTTCTGGTTTCTGCAATGGGGTTGAACTGGAGGGTGTTCGCGTCGATGATTCCGATCGAGGCCAACTGGCCGGGGCGGGGTGCTTTAGAACTATCCTCTACCTCTAATGCCAGGATCATCTCGTCGGACGCATTCCATGGGGATTTGTCGTAGTAGCCAAAAAAGTGGTGGTTCGGGCTGGCGGTCAGTTGTCTGATCGGCAAATCGCTGATAAGCGCGGGCTTCATGCGCATCTGCGCGAGAGAATAACCCGCCCGTTGATAGGCGTTTTTGATCATGCCTCGTGCGAACGGATATTTTCTCAGTAAATTTGAAACGAACTGTTCTGTATTTAGTCTGGCATTCATCAATTATGCATTTTGGCTTCGATATCTTCGTATGCCGCTAACTGTTGTGCGAATACTCTATTTTGCAACGAACGGCCTGATATATCCGGCAGTCATTTTCTGTCGGATATTCTCACCAGGCATATTCATCCACCTGATAAATGGAACATCACACGTACGCCCTTTAAGTGCGCTAACTACAAAATAAGCAAATACCGGGAATATGATTCCTGATCCTATGGTCGTAATACCGTATGCGAACAAATCAAACATCACGACCGCTACGATCAGTGAGACGCTAATCCCGAGAAGACTCAACGCGGAGTTACTGTTTCTCGACAGCCGGATTCCTCTCCAACCCACGATTCCGAACAGGCCCACAAAACCGATTGCTCCAACAAAACCTACTTGAAGAAGAAGGGTGTTCAACCCTGTTAAGGTCCAGCCGAAGTCAAACCTGCGACGTACATCCTGAATTGTGTGGCGAAACGAACTGAGAGTTGCTACTCCCGGGCCATACCCGAAAAATAATTTTTCGTCGTTAGCCATGAGTTGAAGGTGAGAGTTGAACGTGGCAAAGCGTCCGAGTGGAATTGAATCTGGAGCAGCTTCTCCGCTCTCCGGATCGACCGTTTTAGATGTCCAGTAATCAACGCTCGATTCTCTAAAAACGTAACCCCGAACGTATTCGTTGACATAGCCTGGAGAAAATGTACCCCATCGACTTTGTTCAGGGTTTAGAGAGGGTGAGAACTTGACAACTATTACCGAGAGAGTTCCTCCCACCAATATAAGTAATACGGCAGTTAAAACGAAATTTCTCAGACTACTGCGGGATTTCGTGTTGAAGTCCTTAAACGACAACAGGGTATATGCAAATAAAATCATGAAAAATACGAAAATATATGCACGCTTATCTCCAGCTATCGCCATGACAAAAGTGCTGATTAATATAATTACGACGTAAACGGTCGCAATCTGCGACGACGATCTGCGAAATAATGGCAATATCAACGCAAGGATTATCAGAGGGTAAGTAACGGATAGCTCTCCCGCTCGTAGCGAAATTGTTCCAATTATGCTTTCCGACGGTCCTCTTAAAGCCAATTTGGACAGTGAAACTACGATCTGGATCACGAATAATACTTCGAATACGGCTGCCGGAGCCCAGCTTGTCGGATTTCGAAGCTGTACGTGTGGCAGCACGAGGAACGCTAAAAAGGTAATAGCAAACAGCCGCATGAACAATACGAAACCCAGCATTGTGTCTTCCGACGCGGCCAGCGATATCAAAGAAGCGACAACGAATAGCACAGTGACAGCAGCAAGCGCGCGATCCGAGACGAGCACCCGGAGTCCTGTGATACGGAGTGTGTAGACACCAGCTGCAATGATGAGCAATTCGCCCACAAATCTGGGGACAGACGTGGGCACTCCGAGCATGCTAAAAACGCCCTGAGTATGCAGAACAACGATGGCGACAGAAAAAGCTATCGGTACCACCCACGCTCGACCGGCAGACTTAGTCAACGTACTCATAACGGATAAAACTGACGGTATCGTGTGAGCATCGAAATAGTTCTCATATCTCCGGTATAAGTACAAAAAGTTATCAGCGGATCAATTACGCGGGGCTTGTTGATCCCAGTTTGAAATATCAGAACCGGTCGAATATTCCCAGATTTCTAGAGTCGGATAAAAATATTTGTCCGAGAGGCATTTCAAATATCTCGAACGAAGTCAACAGTCAATTTACGAACATGCAGAGCCCGACGAGCGCCTTCAAACAGCGGTTGCACTTGCCCGTCGACAGTCGTCCGTTCGAACAATATTAAAAACCGGACACTATCTCCGACCGGCTCTGCGGGCGTGTAATTTCACAGCAAGGACTCAACAGTGTTCCGCATCCCATGAACAGGTGGTGCGACTGGCAAAGGCTGTGAATATATTTCGTCCTTTATCTACATTCCGACACGGCAGTAGTCTATCTGGTGGGAGGGGGAATTGATCGTCGCTGATCGGAGCATTTGCATAACAAATAAACTCAGGATTCCCCCCCGGAAGTTGCAGGCTGGGCCAATTTTGAGTCGATCGTATTGTTTACGATTGCGGCAATGGCCCGAGACGAATTTTCAGCGCGAAACCTTTTGCGGCTGGATTCTGAAAGTTCTGACCTGTCGATGGTGCTGCCATTCGAGATTAACTTGATGAGTAGCTCGGATAATTCAGAAGGTGACGGGCCGAACAAATACCCGTTTACTTCGTCTTCAATCAGGTCGGTTATTCCGTCGATCCTGGAACCCACACACGTCACTCCGAGTGTCATAGCTTCCATGAACACGCGGGGGATCCCTTCCGAGTGAGAGGCAAGGATCACGTAGGAGCATTCCCTCATTAGCGGTCTGACATCGTCCACGCGGCCATGGAATCGCACATTGGATTCGACACCGAGTTGGGCGACCTGTAATTCAAGTGCCCGTTGTTCTGGGCCATCGCCAACGATGTCCAGGATTAAATCGTCATTTACATCTGGTGATCGAATAGCATCGGCGACTGCCTGTACGATCCAATCGACTCGTTTTAGACGACTCAAGCCACCGAAAAAGCCAACATGGATTTCTTTACCTGTTGGATGAATGCCCTGTTCGGTCGTCGGATCGGTCCACGTTCGGCCGAGAATATTCATGACTTTGAACACATGTTCCTCAGGAATGTTCGCATCGACAATATATTTTTTCATTCCGTCTGAAAGGGCAAGTACCGCATCTAACTTCCGCAACGCAGTGTGGTGGATGGTAGCGAAACCGCGAGCCAGCATCTGATTGCCTGTCCGATGCCGGTAGTCGTTGAAAATCATATTTCTCACATATGAGATTCGGGCTATTCGAGACGGTAACAGCGAATTGACGAGATCGGGGCGCAGGCCATAACTGATTACAGAATCGAACCCATGCTGCATAACGAATTTTCTTAGCTGGAAGATTTTTAATAAACCAACCCATCCGGCCGCGGCGAGGTTGACTAACTCCACACCCGATTCGCTCAGGTTCTCCAACTCTGTATCTGTCAGGTCCACTGCGGGGTCAAGGTGCCCAATCGTTACTTTCGCGCCGAGACGGCGAAGTTCTGGTGCGAGTGCGATCGCTCCTAGCGCCGGACCCATGCGGCGCAGTACCGGCATCAGAATGAGCAGGCGCCGACCTTCAAGGTTGATATTAGGTTCGGTGGCTGCACTACTGCTGATCACCGAACCACCTTCGTTCCCGGTCGCACATGGGTGTACATAAACTCAAGCAATATGGGGGGAAGGCTCCTGAGGGCGATCGTGAGGACGAGCGAAGGCAGCAACCTGGGATTTCTACGCCGGTGTCTGAATTTTACGACCACGTCCCACCACATGCGCCTGAAACGACGCCTGCCCATCGCCTGTTTGGACCTTCGCCATTTGATCAAAGGCTCCGGTAAGTTTTCGATGCGCATTCCTAACTTGTCGGCACGAAACCACAGGTCGTAATCTTGGTTCATAGACATCGTTGTGTCATACCCGTTCAGTTCTCTAAATGACGACCGCCGCATCATTACCGAAGGGTGGATGATCGGGTTTCGCCACACGAGAGTGCTACGAATATTGTGCTGGCCGCGCGGCATACTGCGTACGGCTATTTTCTGACCCTGCTCGTTGATTTCTACGCAGTCTGTCCCAAGAATTGCTATTTTTTCCGACCTGGCATTTCTCAATTGTGCTTCGAGTCTGGTTGGCTCAGAAACATCATCATCGTCCATCCGGGCCAGAAACTCGGCGTTCGACATCTCGGCGAGCGAATTCAATGCTTTTGCTAAACCTACCTGGATGTCGGAATTGACCACGGTGACCCGTAAATCTTCAGCTTCTACTGCATGTAAAAACTTGCGGCACTCTTCATTGAGTTCACCGTCGATCCAAATCAGGAATTCGAACTCACTCAAGGTCTGGTTGACGATGCTGTACACCGATTCGGTCAAGTAGCTGAGGTTGCTCCTAAAACAACTCATCAGCACTGAGACGTATGGCGGATGAATCGAGGACGGTGTCGCTGGGTGGGTCAAGAGAGTTTGTTGACTGTGGCGAATATCGTTGCTGCACGGCGCTCCCAAGTGTATTGATGCACCGAATCACGTGCGTTCTGTGCGTGGCTCGAATCGGTAGATTCGATGGCTTTCGCAACTGCGGCTCGCAGGGCTTCATAGTTTCCAGGTTCCACAAGAATAGCGGATTCACCCGCTTTGAGAACCTCGGTGATGGTGGGATACGCTTCTCCCACAATAGTTCTTTCGGCAGCCATATATTCAAACATTTTCAATGGAGAGCAGTAACGAATTGTCGGGACTTTCCAGGTCCACAGCATCAACAACGCGTCAGCCGCTGCGAGGTAAGTCGGGACATCGTGGTGCGGCACGCGACCAACACAGATCAAGTTAGCGGGAAACTTTTCGGACCGATTACCCAATGACAACCGCAACTGGTCGGATGTCCCCCCAACAATGATGAAAGTCACATGTGGAAGATCTCTGGCCAGGAACAAGATGCGTTCAGGTTCGCGATCCGGGATGAGTGTGCCAGCGTACACAACGATTGGTGATTGCTGGTTAATTCCAAGTTTCAGTTGTGCATCGACTTTATCGATACGGGTGGTCAGTTCATCTTCTCTGACTCCGTCGTGGAGAGCCACAACTGCCGATTCTCTGGTTCCAAGGTCTGTCCAATGAGAAGAAAGGGCTTTGCTGATGGCGATCAGCAAGACGATCTTTCCATCGTTGGTCCGGCGAACTATCCATCGAGACATAGTCCATGTCAGCGGGAGAAGTCTTGTAAAGACATTGATATCGTGGCTCTCAAAAATGACCCTGGAGCCGATGTTAACTACGACTGGCAGGAATGCCGCGTACCGTATGAACGTGTAGTCATGCCGCTTGAGACTGTTTTTCGTAAGCCACAGGGAGTACATCAGTTTGAGTGTTCTCGGCAATCCCGGTATGCGTTTTATTTCCCAGAATTTTATCTTGAATGTGGGTTTTTCCCCGAGTTCTCGTTCAATGGCATCGGAAACGTCGGTCGGGCTCAAAGTTCCCTCAGGGATCATCAGGGTTACATCGAATCCCGACATTTGCAGTGCGCGACACATCTCCAGCGTTTGCACCTGATTCGCAAGTGCATCCCCGATAGGCGTGTTATGTACGTAGAGGAGACTCGGTCTTGGCGTCATGTCCGCTTCATTGGCTTCTGTGCCATTCAACTTGCGTATACCGAGTATCTGTTCAGCGGAATTCCCAGGAACGTTGGCTGGTTCATGGGATGGCGACCTGTGTGAACTTCAATATTAAACTTTAGAAATGCCGCCATACGGTAGTCCGAGGTGTGAGCCGCAAAGTCTTACTCTGCGCGTTGAGAACTGGAAGTTGCAGCAGGTCAGTCCGCCGGGTTTCATGATCCCCGTCAAAAGTGGTGCGCCCGTCTTCTACACAGGAACTTTTAAGCTAAAGTTCGCGTCGCAGTTTTGATCGTGCTCGTTATTCCCTCTCTCACATCGGTTTTGGGGCGGACACCTGTCAAGTTGTACAGTTTTTCAGATGATCCAACGCGGCGCCTTACTTCAAAAATATTTCTTGAACAGGGCGTGGCAATCGAGATGATATCCGACTCTGAATCAGTGACTTCTACTACGATTTGAGCAATTTCTTGAATTGTTTTTTCGTCACTATTTGCGACGTTGAGTATCTCAAATCCATCGATCGTCGCAGCTGCTTTGACAGTTGCTTCTACTGTGTCGCCGATCCAGGTAAAATCCCTCGTTTGCTGCCCTCCTCCAAAGACGGTTAACGGCTTATTTGTAAGTGCCTGGTTGATGAATCTCGGGAGAACCATTCTTTCATCTTGTCGCGGCCCGTAGACATTAAAATATCTTAGGGCGACGCAGCTGATTCCGGTTTCGGCGTTTAGCGCTCCAAGGTAGATCTCATTGAATCGCTTGCCAATCGCATAACTGCTCTCAGGTGCCACGTCCATTTGTTCCGTAACAATATTATCGAGCGCGAGATGCCCGTAAACACCACTCGTAGATGAGTAGACGATCTGCCTGGTTCCATGCTCAATGGCGGCCCGCGCTACGTTGCGCATTCCCATGGCCTCGACCTCCATGGTCAACGTATGTTTTTTCGCTACGATGTCCACGCCCACAATAGACGCCATGTGAAATATCGTGTCGCATCCACGGGCTGCCTCTAAGACCGTGTCCGAATCGGCAATGTCTCCTTGAATAAACTCAACTGAATCTGCTACAGATTCCTCTAGTTTGTTTCCTTGAGATAGGTTATCTAGAACAACCACCTCTTGACCTTCGGCCAGAAGACGCGCAGATAGATGGCTCCCAATGAACCCCGCACCACCAGTTACCAAGCATCTCAATCGAACTACTCCTTATTGAAACAGGCGAGTACGCTCATTGTTTTGAACTGAACCGCCACGGGTTTCATGGAGACTTGGTTCGTTGAGTCTCTGCCAGCACAGGGACGGGCAAAGTGTATCGGACAGCCTCTAATTCTGCCGGTGGTACGTATCCGTTAGCACCGAATAGTCGGCGGTTGTTGAACCAGTCGACTCGTTCCAGCACGGCGAACTCCAGGTCGTCGAGGCTCCGCCACGGCCCCTTCGACGCGCCAGCCTATCATGTAAAGGCCGATCACCGACTCGGCCATGGCTTTGTTGTACGGGTCGCTCTTGCTCCCGACAGAAGTATCGCCCCTGCCGTGGACAGCCTGGCAGTCTGACGGACCGTGATGTACTGCACGCCTGTCAAGGGCGGAGTAAAAACGTACCGTTGCGCTGTTGCTGTCCAGGGAAAATGTCAGGGTTAAGTGACCAGCGATTCCGTCAGTTCCTCGCGCCCGTTGGTCGATGGTGAGGGCCGCCGCCTGGGGTTGACCGGCGGGCTGGAGGCGGCCACGTACTTACGAACGGTGCCCCGTGCGAGGCCCAGTTGTCGGGCGATGGCCCGGACGGAGAGCCCGTGGCGCTTCGCTATCTAGCATCCCATCGGGCCTGCTGGCGCGGCGTGGGTCGTCGCGGCGGTGAGTCCCGCAACTGATGACAACATCGTGTATGTAGCCTCGCACCAACACCTCGCGATGACCGTATGCGACCGGCACGGAGTAGTCGTTGCCCCGGTAGCGTACCAGCGAGAGTGAACTCACCCGGGTGGCGCGCTTATCGCAGGCATCGTAGGGTGCGGGAGGAAGTGGCAGCAGGGCCTGCCGGTCCCGCTCGAACCGATCACCGATCGTCTCGTCATGCCCCCGCAGACGATCGGCCATCCGCCTGCGGCAGAACTCTTCGAGGTGGGCGTTCAGCACCTCCTAACTCGCATAGCGCGGCACCGGCACGAAGAAGTTGCGCCGCACGTACCCGACCAGGTTCTCGATCCTGCGGCAAGCTCAGGACAACGCCTTGCCCTTGTCGTTACCCTTGCCGGGTCGCCCGAACCGGTCGGCGAACAGGTAGTGGGACTCGAGCTTGGAGAAGACGCGGGTGCACTGGCGCGGACCACCGCCCAGGATGCGGGCGACGGCGAGCTTCGTGTTGTCGTAGAGGACGCTCTGCGGCACGCCGCCGAAGAAGTCGAACGCAGCGTTGTGCCCGTCACAGAACGCCTCCGTCGTCTCCGCTGGGAAGGCCTTGACGAAGCAGGCATCGCTATGTGGCAGGTCGAAGGCCAGGAAGTGCGCCTTCCGCTCGGTTCCCCCGATCTCCACGATGGCCTCACCGAAGCATGCCCTGAGCCGTGCCGAACGGGTCGGCCTGGGCGTGGCCCGGTGGATGCACGAGGGGTACGAACATCTCCCGCACCCACAGCCGGCGTTCCCGCACGTAATCCTTCACGATCGTGTAGCCGCCCGTAAACCCGTGCTCGTCCCGAAGCCGCTCCAGGATCCGCTTCGCCGTATGACGCTGCTTCTTAGGCCTGGTCTTATCCTCCTCCAGGATCCGGTCGATCACACCGCTGTAGGGGTCGAGCTTGGGCCGGGCTGCCGACACGTTCCGCCGGTATCCAGGGGGAAGCGAGCACATCAACATCTTTCGCACCGTATCCCGGTGCAACCCGAAAACACGCGCCGCCTCGCGGATGCTCATCCCCTCGACGTGGCAAGCACGCCTGACGCGCAAGTAGAGTTCCACCTGGTACATACCCCCGGCCTTTCTTCAGAGGGCTCAATGTCGTCTCAGAAGAAAGGTTAATGGCCCACTTTTGGACCGCCGTTTACAGCTCGCATATTGCCGCAAACCCTGTCAGGGCGCCGAACGGGCTTTGTACCATCTACCGATGTCCGTAAGTTGCGATCCTGTGCCTGGCGAATCCAACAAGCTCATGCCCGAATATCCGTCGGCGCGGCATTTGGCGATGTCGGAATAAGTGGTGTAGGTAAACCAGCGTTCTATGTTGTATGAAGACGCGTTATTTTCCAACCATGTGAAGACCGATTCGAAATAATCACGAACAACTAGCGGCCGATATTCACCGGCCGGACTGCCAGCACTGCAGCCCTCGACTCCAAATGAGATTTCACTCCAACCCCAGTGAATACCCAGCTCCGTCACAATAATCGGCTGCCCAGACTTACCCGAAAGAGAATCTATGTATTCACGGTATGCCCGAAGCTGTTTTGCCGGGATCGATTCACCGCCAGGTGGCGATCCCGGCGTGTACTGCTGGATTATTTCGGGTGCATATCCGGTATTAGGAAAATTCTGCCAGTCCAACGGGTACAGGTCAATCGCCCAGATATCCCAAGGGGGTAAAGCGGCATACAGATCCTGGTAACGAGATACAAATTCCGTCATCCAAGACCGCCCACTCTGATATCCCCTACATCCATAGCATGTGAAATCCCAGTTCAGCACCGAAGGACTTGTAATTCTGGCTGATGGGTCGACGTTTTTGATTTCCAGGTAGTAGTAGCGCAGGTCTTCAATCAAATCGTCGACCGAGTAACGTACGTTAGGTTCGCCACTCACGTACCAGATCGCTCCGGGGGCAATATCGACGATCGCCTGTAGTTCTGCAGTAGTTCTAACTGGGAGACCAGGCCTTACATCGATGTAGATCAACTTAGATTTACCGGACGGAATGGTGGATACCTCTGGTGAGAAATAGATGTACCAGTCGGCATTGAGTTGCTGCAGTGTCCAGGTGAGAGTCGTTGTGTCCTCGGCGTGGGTTATGACCCCGTATTTCGACGATAGTGCGCCTGCACTCTTCGCTGGGACAAATGGATCAGGTGTGCTGGTCGCGGTTGGCGTAAGCGACGTTGCTGGTAGTGATGTCGCAGGCGGCAGAGGCACCGTCGAAGTGGGTGTTGAGGTCGGAAGTGAGATCGAAGTAGCCGCAGGCGTGGCGGTGGGTACTGCCGTTGCGGTTGGTGGCACTTCGGATGGAGACGGGATTGGCACAGGGGTCACAGTGGGATGTGCCGTTGGTGGCGGAACGCGGGTTGTCGTCGGAGATGGTTGGAGTGCGGGGGATTCAGTGGTTGCTGTTGCCCTGGCAGTGGGGGACACCGCGGGATTAGATTCCGGGGTTACCGGAATCTCTGTAGGCGTATGTTCGATGGTCGGGGAGGCCGAGTTGGTTGGGACCGACGTATTGTCGCTGGCTGTTGCCGCAGGGCTTTCAACATGCGCTGAGGTGGGCAGCGGTATATTCGATGTTGGTGCGAGTGTTGCCTGGGAAGCGGTCTGGGTGGCCGAAGAACCTGCCTGGCAAGCCAATGACAACAACGCGGACGCTAATAGAAGAACGACAATCGTGCGCGACACACCAGCGTTTGCTCGAAACTTCATGACTTTCCTGACGCTATCAGTAAAAATGATCAAAGTGAACCACCGGGGGAAAGTTGGAGACTCCAATCCTTGAAAGGATCGAGAGATGACAGGATCAGGCAGGTACCCCTTCAGGCGAGCGAGAGGGCGGTGCGGCTTGTGATGGAACACCAGGATCAGTTCACGTCTGCGAGGGCAGCGATCACTTTGATCGCTGCGGAATCCGGTATGACCTTGGAGGACACTGCGCAAATGGATATGCAGCGCCTAGATTGATCCTCAAGGCCACATCGGTTTTTTCGCGCGGGAGCTCGGCCCACGACTACCGAAATGACCCGGTTCATCGAAAACCACAGGGATCGCTTCGAGGTCGAACCACGCTCACCGCGTATTGCAGGCCACCCCTGTCCTCCGACTACGCAGCGCGCGACATCCCTCGGGCACGACGGGTCTGTGACGAGACGCTGCCAGAGGTCTGGTGTGAACAAAAAGTGAAGATCCGGCACGCCCAAGCAGCGCATTTTGGCATCTACGGTGTCCGCAGACTCTGGCACCAGTTGGCGCCATCCTCGTCACCTTGTTTACCCGTACCTGCTGTGTGACCTGACTGTGAACAGACCTCCAACCAGACCTGGCCATGGACAACATCACGTACATACCGATGGGCAGAGGGTTCGTGTATCTTGCCGCCGTAATGGACTGGTTCAGTCGGCTAGAAGCACTGGCATGGCGGGTATCGATCACGGTGGACACCCCTTCTGTGTGGAGGTGGTTGAAAAAACCCAGGGCTTTATGGTGCACCCGGTATCTTCAATACGGATCAGGGAAGTCAGCTCACAAGCGAGGCTTTCACCGGCCTGCTGAAAAGGGGTGGCTCAGGAAAACCGAACAGTGGGATAAGCGGAATCGCTGCCTGAGCCACATAGCGTCGCTACAATTGGCGCACGGGTAAAGGAACTGTCGGCGTTTCGCGTATCGTCTGGCGATGCCCGGCTTCGTCACCTAGTATCGATCGAGGAACTGAAGGAAAGTCGTTGAATCTGGATAAAAGTCGGGGTAAATATACATGGTTGCCTGAACGGGTTGCGGTAATTGGGCTTGGTTATGTAGGGCTGCCGCTGGCGATCGAACTTGGACGCCACCTGAATGTGGTCGGATTCGACATTGATGAAACGAGAATCGCCGAACTTGAGCGAGGGTTAGACCGCAACCGCGAGGTGAATCTCGAACAGGCAAATGACGTCGGTCTTGAATTTACATCCGATGCCAGGGTGCTGTCCGGGGCGGATCTCCTGATTGTGACTGTCCCGACGCCGGTCACGCCCGACAACGAACCGGATCTCTCAGCCCTGATCAGCGCGTGCAAGCTGATTGGCGCTCAATTCAATTCCGCCAGTCAGCATGGCAGCGCGCCGATAATCGTGTTCGAGTCGACTACTTTTCCGGGATGCACAGAGGAAGTGTGCGGTCCGGCAATCGCAGATGCATCGGGGCTCATGCAGGGAATCGATTTTAAACTTGGCTATTCTCCGGAGCGGACAAATTTCGGTGACGGCGAGCACACGCTCACCAACGTCGTAAAGATTGTGTCGGGACAGGATGAAGATACCCTGGAAAAAATATCGGGAGTTTACGAACTTGTAACGAAGGCAGGCACGCACCGTGCCCCCAACATAAAAACTGCCGAAGCGGCCAAGGTAATCGAAAACGTGCAACGCGACTTGAATATTGCGTTGGTCAACGAACTTTCGATGATATTTGACCGCATGGATATTTCGACATCAGACGTTCTGGAGGCAGCCGGGTCCAAGTGGAATTTTATGCCATATAAGCCCGGACTGGTCGGTGGCCACTGCATACCCGTCGACCCGTACTACCTGACTCACC
>CAYLWG010000055.1:11951-15681 GCA_964387235.1 uncultured Dehalococcoidales bacterium | reverse complement strand
GGGCCATCCGAAGTTCACGGCATGGTATTCGTTCAAACAGGCGGCGGTCGAATGGAGCGTCAGTGCTTCCTACAGGGGGGTGAAAGAACACCTGCCCGAGATGCAGGTCGGCAACTCGTCACGATTGCCGTTTGCCGAGCCACTAACGGGCCACAACACGATTCGCAAACAACGCTACATAGATTTCCAGCAACCGAAACAGTACTGGTGGTCGGGTGGCGTGGCCGGGTTCAGGGGAACTATCGTCAACTGGGTCGATACGCTGGTCGAATGGAACGACGGGCTTGGTCACGAGTTGGCGTCGGAGTTGTTTGGGGCGATGTTCGATTTCCCGATGCCTTCGGACTACCCGGTCAGCGAATACAACACCGAAGCGACCAACGACTGGTTCGCGACCTCGGTTCGAGATCAAACGATCAAAATGATCGCCAACAGCGGAGGCCCGGAACGCTACATGCCGTGGGTCGGGCTTGAGCATTTCGGGTCGAACTGGCTCACGGCATCAGAGCTACACCGGTTACTTGCCGAGATGCAAAGCCAGGGTGCAACCCGCTACTGCTACTTCATTTACAACTCGATGAAACCAGAAATCTGGAACGTAATTCGCAGTTTTAGTCAGGGAGAAATGGCAAATACTAGCTAACCGATGGTCGCTTATCGGCCCACGGACGGGCTTCCTCTAACGCTGCCGATGCTGCCAGGACCGTTACCTCGTCTTTGATGTCCCCAACGATTTGCAAGCCTATCGGCAACCCGCCGGAAGAAAACCCAGCGGGTGCGGAAGCTGCCGGGTTACCTGTCAGGTTGAACAGATACGTGAACGGCGTAAAACCCCACAACCGGTGCGGCACCTGCTTTCCGCCTATCACGGCAGGGGCCTCGCCGATCTTGAAGGCAGGTACAGCGAGAGTCGGTGACAGCAGAAGATCGTAGTCGCCAAAGAACTCGGCTGTGTACTTCCTGTACCAGCCGATGTTGGCGAGTATCTCCCACATCCTCACCGCCGAAAGCTCGTTGCCATGATCCATGCAATCACCGAAATAATCAGAAAGCTCGTCCCTGTGGTTCTTCCAGTCATCGTAGTTCGCCGAAAGACCTTTGATGCAAAAATAGTCGAAGAAACTCCAGAAAACCTCTTCGTAGTCTGATGGCCTGAAACTCACTGTTTCGACGACCGCCCCGAGTTCTTCAAAGGTTTTTGCTGCTTTTTCGGCGACCCTGACCACCTCGGGATCAACCGGATTGCCACCCATGTCGGGCGTCCAACCGATCTTGAGCCCCTTAACTCCCTTCGTCAGCGCACCCAGAAAGTCTGGAACTTCGTCGGTGAGTGTGTCGTACTCCGAACGCGAGTCGTAGCCGGAACCGATCGTCAGGGCCATGGCGGCATCGCGAACTGTACGGGTGATCGGTCCTGATGCCGAGTTGTTCATGATGTTGTAACCGGCCCGACCGCCTGCGGCGCGAACCACCCTGCCCTGCGACGCTTTGATGCCGTACACGCCGGAAAACGCTGCGGGAATCCTGATCGAACCGCCGCCATCGCCGCCAGTCGCATAACTCGAAATACCCGCGGCAACAACTGCAGCCGCTCCGCCTGAAGATCCTCCGGGAGTCGTTTCGGGGTTCCACGGATTTCGCGCCGGTGGGCCAAGTCGATTCTCTGTCGTTCCAGCAAATCCGTTTTCCGGGGCATTCGTCTTGCCGGTCACAATCCCCCCTGCTGCCCTGATGCGGGCAACCGCTATGGAATCGGTTTCGGCAATTGCGTTTTTGTGCGGTAGCGACCCGCGGGTCCAAATAACTCCCGCCACCGCTTCGGTATCTTTTATCGGCACGGGAATTCCGTGCAGTGGCCCAAGCTCGTCGCCCCGCATCACGGCAACTTCGGCCTGACGTGCAGCGTCCATCGCCTGATCGGAAATACGGGTGATAAAGATTCCGAGTTTCGGGTCGAGTTCGTCGGCGCGCCTGATGTGAGATTCCATCAGTTCGACCGGTGATATCTCTTTTGATCCGATCATTTCGCGAAGTCTGTAAACCGGTGTGAAACCGAGTTCTCGATCCGTTGTCATGGCGTCCTGTTCCCCTGTTTAGTTCGATCCCGTCGATCTCCCGGCGACGGTCGAGATTCTAAGGGCAATTCACACGGCGTGCTGGCGAAGTAGATGACTACAACGCCTGTTCTGACATTTTGAGCGGGACGGTGAAATCCTACGTTCAGAAAGATTTCAACAGGATCATCAATTTATGACCGGAACCTGTCAATGGGTCAGATCATTCCATCTTCGAGCCGACGAACCTTGAAAGTGCGCGGGCCGTGGGGTCGGTGCGGACGTTGACGATGGCAGGGACACCGGATGCGAATGCACGTTCAAGGGCGGGCCTGATGTCGTTCGGATCCTCTACAAGTTCGCCGTGCCCACCGAGAGCCTCCGCTATTTTGTCGAACCGGGTGAAACCAAGTTCTCGACCCGGCTTTCGAGTCCCCTCGACCCGCGCTGTCCAGCCTTCGTTGTTCGAGACGACAATAACCATTGGCAGATCATGGCGCACAGCCGTGTCGAAATCCTGGATATTCATGCCCAGTGAGCCATCGCCATGCAGAGAAATTACCTGTTTGTCGGGTTTGGCGATTTTTGCACCGATGGCGTATGGAAGCCCGACGCCCATGCAGCCCGACGGCCCAGAGTTCAGCCGGTGGCCGGGAAGATATGTCGGAACCGACTGCCTGCCAAAGTGGAGAATCTCGTTGCCATCAACAGTCAGAATTGCATCACGGTCCATCACTTCCCGCAACTCCTTGCAGAGCCGTAGTGGGTGGATGGGCTGCTGGTCGGAGTTTTCGAGCGGGGCCACGCGTTCTCGCCGGTCAAGATCAGCCTGCCTGAGGGTTTCAATCCACTTCGTGTTTGCTTTTGACTCGAACCCTGCCCGGTTGGCTTCATCGATCATCTGCTGAAGTACCGCTTTTGCATCGCCTTCAATGCCGATATCTATAGAGCGGTTATGGCCGAGTTCCGCACCGTGAATATCGATCTGTATCACTTTCGACCCGGCGGCGATTCGGTTTCCAAACGTCATCATCCAGTTGAAGCGGGTGCCGACCACCAGCACCACATCGGCCTGCCTGAACGCACCCGAACGAGCCGCTGGGAACGACATTTCATGGTCGTCGGGGAGCAGCCCACGCGACATTGGCGTGGTGTAAAACGGGATCCCGGTGCGTTCAACCAACTGCCTCAACTCATCGTAAGCCTGCGACCACCAGACGCCGCCGCCAGCAAAGATCATCGGACTGCTGGCTTCCGACAGAAGTTTCACGGCCTGCTTAACAAGTTCGGGATCACCGGCTGGCCGCGAGCGCGAAACGGGGCGAGGTGGGGCGGTGACACGGGATTCCTCGACCTTGCCATAGAGGACATCTTCGTTGCAGTCGATGTAGACCGGGCCGGGACGACCCGTTGTCGCGATACGAAACGCAGTGGAAATCTGCTCCGGGTAGCGTGCCGGGTCGGTCGGTCGCATTACCGCTTTGGAAACGGGTTCAAATATGGCAACCTGATCGATTTCCTGAAAGCCGTCGCGCCCGAAATCGGAAATGGGCCCTGCGCCACCAAGCGTAATCATCGGGGCGCAATCGACGAACGCCGTGTACTGGCCGGTCAGCAGGTTCAGTGTGCCGGGGCCGGAAGCGGCTGTGGTCACACCGGGCTTGCCGGTGACTCTG
>CAYLWG010000055.1:10502-11912 GCA_964387235.1 uncultured Dehalococcoidales bacterium | reverse complement strand
GACGCGGCCTGCTCGTGGCGAAAATCGATAGTTTTTATCCCGAAATCTTCCGAGCTATTGACGATTTCGTAGTTAGGGCCGCCCATGAGAAAGAAGAGGTGTTCGACCCCTTCTTCTTTGAGCGTGCGGGCCACCAGGTAGCTGCCGTCTACTTCCATATTTTTTCTCAGTAGTTCCGTTAGGTCGGTTTGGGATTAAGTCGTGTTTGGCTCGGTTGTCACCCTGAACCCGCTGCCGTTGTCATTCTGAACTGGATTCAGAATCTCTCTGTTTGGCCACACCAGATCATGCGAACAACGACAATATCTTCAAAGTGCGCCTCGATTCAAATCGCACCCGAGGGAGATTCTGAATCCAGTTCAGAATGACAACACCCGCCCCGACATGAGTAGGTGCTGACATCGTGTCACAAGAACCATCGTGCAACAGAATACCTCTTGCCCCCGAATTATTAGCGACCGGCGAGACCAGAGCGCAGACGTTCGCTTTCCGCATCGGGAGTGTTCGACAGCCAGGCCTGTACGGGGTCGGGACTGGTGCCGGAGAGTTTCGCCGCCTCTGTCAGCAAGATAGCGCCGCCAATAAAATCGTCCTTCGAAATGAATTCCGGCTCGACGCCTGTCTCGCCCCGGTTGTGCCACGCGCCCAGCGGGAACGCTGTGCCGGTCACCCTGTAGCCGAACCCCTTGAATGCTGTAGCTTCGCAGCTGCCTGCGCTCATTAGCTGACGCTGGAATTTGAATTCAGGGTTCGTCGCCTTGATTCTTTGCGCCGCCCCGACGAGATACGCTTCGGCATCGTGGTCGAACGTGGTCGAACTGTCGCCCGTCCGAATCACAATGCCATTTCCGATTTCTGCGCCGGGCAGAACCGAACTTGTTTCGACAGAGACGATCACCGTGTTTTTGGGGACAAGCCCGTGTTCGGCAGCGAGGCGTGCGCCGATAAGACCAACCTCTTCCGCCCGTGTGAAGATGCCATAGACACTGCCCTGCGTCGGCTCGTTGGCTACATGTTCAAGCGCGGCCAGAATCGCCGCACAACCGGCGAGGTCGTCGGCTGCCCGCATGTAGATCAGGTCGTCTTCGATCAGGAAGTCTGGCAGGTCGGGCACTGCGGGCCGGGGCAGTAAGCCGAGGTCCGTGTCTGTTTCCAGTTTAGCGTAAACGGTGTCGGTCGCGAGCCAGCCTGCCGCTTCTCTGGTTTTTGCCCGATCGTCATCGGCAGATTTCGACCCGCTTGTCGTCGCCGGAACTTGTTCGCCTGATTCGGTAATCACTTTGATCTTCGCACCGGCACGACCTGCTGCCACGCCCAGACCACCCATTACCTTCAGCGTAAGGTGGTCGCCGGCCTGGCTAACAACCTCGTAGCCGGGGTGGTCCATGTGGGCGACGAAGGCTATGCCGG
>CAYLWG010000055.1:0-10481 GCA_964387235.1 uncultured Dehalococcoidales bacterium | reverse complement strand
GTCGTTCCCACGTTTCGTAGCCAGCACGTTGCCCCACTCGTCAATCGATACCTCAAGCCCTGCTGATTTTGCCCGATCTGCGAGATACCCGGCCGGGCCGTCTTCCCAGTACGACGTGGCAGCGAATTTGCCGAGGCTGGAAAGTATTCCGAGGGCGCTCGATTCGATATTTTGCTCACCTGAGGTCATTGGCTTTTCCGAACTGGTGTGGCTTTGCTGACATGACTGAAACGCGTTTGGTAGCGATGAGGTTTCGTGATTATTGTCGTTCTGAACTTGATTCAGAATCTCTCTGGTGAGCGACATCGGTCGTGTCAGTAACTAAGCGTTCTTCGAGTAGCGCTTCGGTTCACATCGCATCCGAGGGAGACTCTGAACTTGATTCAGAACGACAACGACTTCGTTTCCTCGCAAAAACGAAACGCATTTCAATCATGCCAACGGGGGTAGTCTGTGTCATGTGATTTCAGGCGGCTCTGGAAAGAAGCATACTGGCCCCGGGTATGGACCGACCGTGAGATATAGGGAGGGACAGCCCCGGAAGTATGCGAGGCCAATCATCAAGGGGAAGACCGGCCTGATTGCGTTGCGTGTCTGGATCGCACTCGTAGACGCTGAATCGCCCCACATTATGCAGCCAAAGGTTACGAACATTTTCAAAGGAGAGTACGATTTGCCTTCGAAAACATGCTGAGAGTGTGGGACGATGAAGCACCTGAAAGCGTCGCTAGCCCGGATGACCCGAGCAGCAGTTCGATAGCACGTTAGATAAACCGATGACCGAGAACGAGATACCCAACCGAATAGGCAAGTTCTTCGCCGTAGTGCTTGATGTTAGCGACCTTGACCGGTCTGTTGAATTCTGGCTGCATGTGTTCGGTGGCGAAAAACTATTCGCCGACAATGCCTATGCCCGAATTGGCGACTTTTCCCGGCCACCGACGTTGCTCCTTCAAAAGGTATCCGAGGTGAAAACGGTGAAGAACCGTGCCCACCTCGACTTCGAGATCGACGACCTCGAAGCCGCTGTCGAGCGGGTAGTCAAACTTGGTGCTAACGAAGTGAATCGGGTCAGCCAATACGGCATTACGTTTGCGGTTATGGCCGACCTCGACGGAAACGAATTTTGCCTGATAAAACGGCCCGATCCAGGGAGTTAGCCCGGCATCAAGAATGAACAGTGGGCAGCGAATGTCCACGGGCGCTAAAGCGCCAACAACAACTATCTATAACCGGTAACTGAACGATACGAGAGAAGTAATTGATGAGCCCAGAAACGAAAGACGCAAAAGATGTCCGGATCCTGTACCTAGGGCCGCACGGCGATGATACACACTCGAACGATTTCGCGGCCCAGAGCCGCGCAGCGCGTTCTGTGGGAGCAGAGTTTGTTGTGTTCGAAGGTGAGAGCGACGGTGAACTGATCGAGGCTCTAAAAGATGCCGACGTAGTGGTGAATCAGGGCCACGGGTTTTCACCCGAGATGTTCTCCCACATGGGAAATAATGGACGCTGTAAGGGACTCGTTTCGTTCGGCCACGGATACGACAGCATGGACCTCGATTCGGCAGTCAAAAACGGGGTAATCCTCGCCAATACCGCGTCTTTCGGCACCGAGGAAGTCAGCAACCAAACGATGATGCACTTCCTCATCTGCTCACGGAAGTTCGTATACCACGACAAGATGATAAAAAATGGTGGCTGGGGTCGCGGACACCTTGCACCGATGGGCCATATTGCTGGTGAGACCTTCGGGATAATCGGACTCGGCAACATCGGCCGGACAGTGGCCCGAAAGGCATTTGCTTTTGGAATGAAGGTCATCGCATACGACCCGTTTGTATCCTCTTGGGACGCCAAGGAATACGGCGTCGAAATGGTCGCCACTCCGCAGGAACTCGCCCGGCGATCCGACTACGTTTCACCTCATGTTTACCTGTCCGACAGGACCCACCACATGCTGAACGCAGAGTTCTTCGACCTGATGAAGCCGACCGCCTATCTGATCAACTGCTCGCGCGGCCCGGTCGTCGATGAAAAAGCGTTGATCGAAGCACTGGAACAGAAGAAGATCGCAGGAGCGGGACTGGACGTTTTCGAACAGGAGCCAATCGACCCCAGTAATCCGCTGCTAAAGATGGATAACGTATCGGTCACCAACCACTACGCCTCGTACAGCGAAGTCGCGTGGGAGCGGGCTAATTCTCAGCTGGGAGAAGAGGCAATGCGGATAGCGATGGGCTACTGGCCGATGTCGCTCATAAACCCCGATGTCCGGTCAACAGTCGAACCACGCAACTGGGCGGTTAGCTGGGAAGTAGTCCTCGCCGAAATGGGGAAGTAGGGCTTTTTGGTTCCTGACTAATTCTGATGGCCGAACCGGAAATTTCACGGTCCGCCGCTTTTACGTAAATCCTCAAAAATGGTGGAGTAACAAGTATGGCAAAACACAGAGTCGTAATTCTTGGCCCGGATACCGACGACCCGCTGGCACACGAACGGGCTGAAATGGCCGATCTCGATGTCGAGTTCGTGCAGGAAACCCCGAAGTCGGAGGGTGAGGCAATCGAGGCTGTGCGCGGCGCCGATGCGATCATGATGCGGGGCGGTTGGGGCACTGAACAGGTGATACGGGCCGCCGAAAACGCAAAAGTACTCGCCGTTTACTCGCACGGGTTCAACCACATCGATGTCGAAACCGCCACCGAAATGGGCATCATCGTCACCAACGGTGCGGGAATGTGTGCTGAAGAGGTTTCCAATCAGGCCGTTACGATGGCGCTGGCACTGAACCGGCAGATTGTTCAGACCACGAACCGCCTGCGAAATGTTGGGGATTGGGACCGTGCCGATGTACTGCCTATTGAGCCGATAGACGAACAGACACTGGGTATCGTCGGGTTCGGGAACATCGGTCGCCAGATCGCCCGCAAGCTCGGGCAGGGCTGGCGTATGGAGACACTGGTGTACGATCCCTACATCGAGCCGTGGATTATCGGGGAACATAACGTCGAGCAGGTGTTCGATATCAACGAACTCTGCGAGCGGGCCGATTACATCATCGTGATAGTGCCGTTGAACATTGAGACTTTTCACATGATCGGCGAAGAGCAGTTCAACCACATGAAGAAATCGGCTTTTTTCATCAACGTCTGCCGCGGCTCGGTTGCCGACGAACCTGCGCTGATCGAGGCACTGCAGCAGGGCAAGATACGAGGGGCTGGGCTCGACGTGTTCGAGCAGGAACCGGTCGACCCGGGCAACCCGTTGCTCCAGATGGAAAACGTGATAACTGCCCCACACATCGCCGGTATGTCAACGCGTTCGGCCTGGCTATCGCGTCAACGGGCGTCGCAGCAGGTCGCCGCTGTGCTAAGGGGCGAATGGCCCAGCGCAGGCCAAAACCCCGAAGTGACCGCGAAGCTCGGTGAGAAACGCCGCATGCCGGGTTCTGATGGAAAAATTACAGGTCACGGCGGAAAAGTGACTGGCTACGCGTAAAGGCGGTCTTTAGAACGCCATTCCCCTCGGCCTCAGAGACGGGTGCGCCGCCAGGTGTGGGCGAGGGGAAAGGCAATCTGACGCCTTCACCTGTAAAAATGTTTTGGGATTGTTTCTTGGCCGCGCCGGGTAATGTTGACTTACCCGGCAGCTAAAAAGTCGCAGTTGCCCTTGCCCGGAACGGTCGTTTCTCGTCTGGCCCGTCTAATGGGAGTGGGCTGTAGTTTCGTGTGGTTCGTGCCCGTGGGCATCCCGATGATGAAATGACTGACCCGGTGAAGTTTCCGGATCAACGTGAACCATCACATGCTTCAGGTGCGGCACCGCCTCAAGCAGGTCATGCTCCACCGTCGCAGCAACTACGTGACCATCTGAGACCTCGAGATTACTGCGAACCGAGATACTCACATCGGCATACAGTTCGTGCCCCGACCACCTGGCACGAATTTCGGAGATGCTGACCACCCCAGGGTTAGCGTCTACCGTGACACGTATTTGCTCAATCGTTTCAGGTTCGATCCCATCGAGCAGGTGTGTCAACACTGGCTTCGCTGCGGTGACGAGCAGCTTCAGGATCATCGCCGCAATAATGAGACCAACTATTGGGTCGAGAATGGGAAGCCCAACCAGTGCTCCAACTGCGGCAGCGACTACGGCGAGGCTGGTAAATCCGTCAGTCCGAGCGTGATATCCATCTGCCACCAGAGCGGAACTGCCAATACTGCGCCCCACTCGAATTCGGAACATCGCAACTACCTCGTTGCCAGCGAAACCAATGAACCCTGCTGCCATCAGTACCCAGGGAAAATCTATATCTCTGGGGTTAATCAAGCGATCAATCGACGTATATGCAGCAATCACCGCGCTGGCCAAGATCAGAACAAGCACGATAAGCCCCGCAAGGTCCTCCATCCGACCGTAACCGTATGTGAACCGACCTCCGGGTTTCCGCTTCATAAGTGAAAAGGCGATCCAGAGCGGAACCGTGCTGGCAGCGTCACCGAAGTTGTGGACTGTGTCAGAGAGCAGAGCAACGCTGCCCGACACGAAAACGATTACAAGCTGGAATACAGCCGTGATGCCCAGTATGAGAAGCGACCACTTGACCACACGAATACCCTTGTCGGTGGCGGATATCGATTCGAACAGCGCAGGGTCTACGGTGCCGTGACTGTGCCCATGCCCGTGCTCATCTTCGTGCTCGTTCTCATGCTCGTTCTCATGCTCGTGCGTCATCGATTTCTTACCTCGGTCAGTGTCACGTAATCATTGATCATTATCGTGAGTACTTTCGGATTTCCACTAATTCTGATATTGATACGGCATTGTGCAGTGTTGCAAACGAGAATATCGAACTGAATAATTTGGCCCCATGAGTGCGGCCTCTTTCCTATTTTATTGGAGGAATCACAGGAGCCATCGAACCACAGTCATCCCGAGCTTGAATCAGGATGATGTTTCCCATCCTATCCACCCAATAACAGCCGCCGCCTCAAATATCGTGAATTAACTAACCAAAATGAACAAAAATCTCCGAGTCGCAACACTCGGCATTCACCACGAAACGAACACGTTTGCCAGCAACAAGACGACTCTGGGTTCGTTCAATCAATCAGGATTACAAACCTACGCCGTGCAACGCGGACAGCAGTATGCCGAAATGCACGGCAAGGCGAAAACTTCGATGGCCGGTTACATGCAGGGTGCGGTGCGGCACGGTTTCGAATTGGTGCCGTTGCTCTTTGCAGCTACCGACCCCGCGGGAACGATCAGTTCCGAAGCGTTTGAAACGCTGGGAGGCGAAGCGCTTGAAATGTTGCGCAGCAAAGGGCCGTTCGATGGCGTTTTGCTGAACCAGATGGGTGCGGGCGTCACTGAGAAATACCCGGACATGGATGGCGAGATCGCACGCCGTGTACGAGACATCGTCGGGCCGGACGTTCCGGTCATAATGACCCTCGACCTGCACGCTAACGTTTCGCAGCAGATGGCCGAGCAGACCGACGCACTGGTTATCTACAAAACAAACCCGCACACCGATGCTGTCCCGAGAGCGCTCGACGCATGCGACCTGCTGGTGCGGATGGCTACCGAGAACTGGCGCCCTGCGAAGTGGCTCGAACAGCCCCCTATGGTGATCGGGATTTTCCAGCACGATACCCGCGAAATGCCCATGAAGGCAATCATCGATGACCTGGAGACGGTCCTTGCCCGTCCGGGTGTGGTCGGGGGTTCGGTGGCACAGGGTTATCCGTGGTCGGACGTGCTTGAAAACGGTTTCGCCTGTTACGTGCTGCACGAAGATTCCAAAGGAGCGGCGAGGGACGGTGCGCGCTGGATTGCCGAGCGGGCGTGGGCCAACCGCGAAGTACTTCACAGACCGGCGGGACCATCAGCAGCCGAGGCTGTCGAATACGCCCTGAAGAAGACGCGGGCAGCGCGATCCGTAGATAAGGACTATGGCCCGGTTGTACTGCTGGATGTCGGCGATAACATCGGGGCTGGCAGTGCTGGCGACAGCACGTTCCTGCTGGCCGAAGCGATCAGGCAGGGTGCAAAATCGTGGCTCCAAACTATTCGCGACCCGGAAGCGATAACGAAATGCCTCGATTCCGGGATTGGCTCGACTGTCACGGTAGAAGTTGGTGGCAAGACCGATAAGCTTCATGGAAGCCCGGTGCAAGTGACGGGGCGCATTACCCGGATTTCCGATGGACGGTTCGAGGATGCAGGGCCTGTTCATGCGGGCTGGAGGTTCTTTGATGGTGGTACGACTGTGGCACTCGAAACCCAAGAGGGCCCGACTGTAGTGCTGGTCACGACGCGGGTCGGCAACATGAGCCGTGAGCAGTTCTATTCGCTTGGCTACCGCCCCGAGAACTTCGACATAGTGGTGGCGAAGGGCGTGGTTTCGCCAAGACCCGCGTACCAGCCGATAGCGAGCGAGATGGTCACAGTGAACACTCCGGGGGCAACTTCAGGCGATATGTCGACCTTCGAGTACAGCCGGGTGAGGAAGTCGCTGTACCCGCTGGATTTGGATGCAGAGTACCCGGTGGGCCAACAACAAACTCTCTGACTCCCTCCATGCACGGCGATAGGAAATACCTGATGGCGTCCGTTAAAGTGACATTAACATTGGGAGGTATGAAATGCCTGAAATAACTGAGTTGATGTACGACCGGGTGAAGGGCACCCTGCGGGAACAGGCAACGCATCACGACGCACTCGTATCGAGGATACACACGATGTTTGTGGCTACCACGGCCATCGTAGGGGTAGGTTTGCCACTAGCTCTTTCTCAAATACCGAACGATGAGCCGCTAAAAAACCTGTTGCTATGGCTGGCAATTATCCCACTTGTTATCTACATAATCGCAGCATGGATAGCATTTAGCGGACTTGTTATGTCTAAAATCCAGACCGTCGATGCTCCGTCTTGGGTGCGAACCGATTTCGCAGGTAAATCAGATGATAAATTCAGGTCGGAGATGTGGGAAAAAATCGAAAAATATCATCGAATAAACGATGGTGTTTTGCACAAGAAGGGCAGAGCAGCAGATTTCACGCGCTGGGGTTCGGCAACCTTGACGGTTGTTGTTGTTGTCTATGTGATCGTTGTGGTAGTTATTTCGGTCAATTGAGGTTTGCAGACCTCCGTTTTGGTGGTGGTGGTGGATCCGAGACTGGCGGGTCGTCTGATCTGTCAGGTCTTGTTTCGCGAAAAGGTTCCATTCCTCGATAAGGCTCTCGCACAGGATCTGTGTATTTGCGATCCGGTGGTGTCGGGTCGATTTGGGGACGGTCGGGGCGTTCTGTAGACATTGAATGTTCCTGATTGAATACGGGACATGAATGTAACACCGACATTCGGTTTCATGGGGAAGAACCCAGCCTCTGTCCTAATCCCGGATATCAACGATCTCCGCCACCGGGTCCCAGCTGTCGATCCACCTGTAGCCGCGGGTGTACTTGAAAAGTGCCCTGGCATCTCCGGCGCTGAAACTCGACCGCCAGTTGACCCGACGCGGATTTTTGCCATCTATCACCAGCCGGATTCCATCGTCGAGAGTGCAACGATATTCGACATCTCGATAGAGATGCTCTGCCTTCTTTTTGTCTACACCCTGATCCCGCATAGTGAACGTGTGCTTGGCCGATTGATCAAAAGCGAGCCTGGCGCGGGTCAACACCAACTGGTTTTTGTCCGAGTAGTACCAGACCTCTATGTCTGCACGGCCGAAAATATATGGCAGTCGGCGGTCCGGATCGGGAACTAACCAGTCGGTACGTGTGACGCTGAGTTTTACAGCAAATACAGAATTGCCTGCATAGCGCATGCTGATCGAGTTGACGATGCCATCGCTGAAATGGGTCACATCAACCGAGGAATCGCCCGAGCCCCATTCCTGCCGACGCCAAACGCTCGTGGCAGTTCCATCGCTGGCTCTGGAAACTAACCGGTGGTTCAACACTCGAAATTCATCATCTTCAATTACGTGCCGAATCTCGAACTGGCCGCGCTTCCGTTGGCTGAAAGTCGTGTTGCGGAGCGGGATGGTCGCACGCTCATGATAGTTATTTAGCAGGGTTTCAAGTGACATGTTTTATTCTGGATAAGCAAACTGGAACAGGCGCGCCGAATGCGAACCTGAGCGAGTTTACCCGCTTATCGGGCAAGAGGTTGTACGGCCAGCACGACTACTTCAGATTGCGATACCAGTCCTGACCCTGCCTGAACAGATCGACCACTTCTTTTCGCTGGGCGTCGGTGTAAAAACGGCCTTTCGTCTTGACCCACTTGATGCCCTCGCCAATCTGATCGGAAAAGTAGCTGGCCGACTCCACACTTGCTTCCGACCTGACACCGGTTCCGCTTACGTAGATCGGGCTTGTGTGTGCCCATATCGGCTGGTTGAAAGAATCACGCGATCCCGATCCGAGCCGCGCCGCAATCCAGCCATCGGCATCAGCCGTAAGTTCGGCCTCCAAATGCCCGGTCGTCACTCCTTCGGAAAAATTCCGCAGGGCCGCAATTTTTCCATTTACCACGATTTCAACCCGGTCGATTGCATAGTGGGAATTCCAGCTAACGTGTACGTTGAGCCGCTCTCCCTTTTCTGCTTCGATAGTGTCGCCGGGTTCGTGCCCGGATACCGTGAGGAATAGTGCGGGCCCGTTCGTGATGAACGTACGGCCCTTCCGCACGCCATCGAGCCAGGATTCATACTCGAAATCGCCATTAGTTTGCGAATACACTCTGTTGGCCGAGCATACAAACCAGTCGGAGCCGGTCGAAACTGGCAGCCTGATGCCGGTATTCAGCATGTGATACCAGTTGAGGTATTCGACATCCGACCAGTAGGGGTCGAACAGGTTCATTGCATGAACCTTGCCAAGCGCAGCGGCCACCGGGGCTTCCATGCCCTGCCCGTTGTGACACCAGATAACCAGGCCACCCTGATCGTTAGCGAGGTCGCAGGCATAACTTAACGGCGGGTAATCGGGTTCGAATTGATCGACCAACAGGCCGCGGCTAAACGGTTCGACCTGGTTTCGGATGTTCAGCAGCATCACATGCCCGTACCCGATCTGGAACGGGTCGCTGTTATGACGGGTCTCTTCGCCGCTCTGAACGTGGTGATGAGTGTCGGTGAAGTCGTTGAGCACGCCGGGCGGGTATTTGTTCGTTGCGTATTCGAGGTCCCAGCGTTTGAGGATCGACACGGCGGTCATACGGAGGTCTTCGACTCGTGAATCGTATGCAAGCCGGCGGTCGGGGTCTGTCTCTTTCTCGTCGTAGTGGATATGGGTGTTGCCGGGGTGCCAGCCACGCTCGGGCAAGTCGGCCCAGCGGCCAAGCTGTATGTCGAGCACCGAATCGCCAGAGCTGCCAGAGCCACCTACTTCGATCGTTTGCTGCCACGGGGTGTATTCGGTGCCGCGCTCGATCAGGATGCGATGATAGCCGCGGGTCGTTTCAAGCGAGAACTGGCCGTCGCTGTAGAAGAACGGTTCGCCGGGGCCAACTTTCCACATGGCATCGGCCGGGGCGACGTTTGCGCCCGTCGGCGAAAGTACCTGCACCCGGGCCTGGACTATTTCACCTGTTGCGGCATCACGTATCTCGCCTGTGATTTTTGGCATGGGGTCTCTCCTGACTGGTCAGATCGGAGTTTAGTCCGTTCCTGCCAACCATGCGATACCCCTTCTATATCCTTTTATATTCCGGCCGCCCTCGCGATCACAACCGCAGTTCCCGCAACGGCGCAGTAGACGATGAAGGGCCTGAACGACCCTGATTTCAGCAGTTTCATCAGGCCGGAAATCACAAAATAAGCAGTGATCGCCGATAACACCGCACCCAGTGCAGCCGCTCCCCAGTCGACGTCCTCGTTACCGGATAAAGCATCGAGGGCAATCAGCAGTCCGGCGCCAGCAATGGCGGGAGTGGCAATCAGCATCGAAAACCTTGCCGCGGCCTCACGGGTCATTCCGGTCGCCAACCCGGCGACCATCGTCACGCCTGAACGTGAAACACCGGGAAGTATGGCAACTATCTGCGCGATTCCAATGATTACGACTTGTGGAAGATTCAGTTTTGCGAGACTACGGGTTCTCGACCCGACAAGTTCGCCGAACAGCAGTGCGATCGCAGTGGCGATCAGCAGCCATCCCACCGATTCTGGTGTTCGAAAATATCCCCCAACACTATCCTTAAGCAACCATCCACCGATCGCCAGCGGAATCGTGCCGACCTCGATCAAGATAGCTAGGGTCCGCGCCTTGATGGTTCCACCCGATTCATCTACTTCTACTGGCTGATTCTTTAATAGCCCGATCGCGAGCTGTATCCATGTTCGACGAAAGTAAACGACCACTGCAGCCAGTGTGCCGACGTGTACCGCTGCATCGAACACAAGTCCCTGATCGGGCCAGTTGAATAGCCACGATCCGAGGATAAGGTGACCGCTGCTGCT
>CAYLWG010000054.1:13418-15802 GCA_964387235.1 uncultured Dehalococcoidales bacterium | reverse complement strand
AGATAGCGCTCGACCTGAACTTTAATTTCAAGCCTCTCGCAGCCCGCCAGATATGCAACGTGATGGAGCAGTTCAACACGATGTGGGTCGAAATCGACATGTACGAGCCTGTCGGGCTGGCCGAAGTAAAGGCTGCAACTTCAGTGCCGATCACGTCGGGCGAAAACCTGTTTGGCATTCGAGACTACCGGCCCTATTTCGAGAACCGCTCGATGGACACGGTGAAGATCGATGTTCCATGGAACGGTTTTTCGAGGTCGCGTGATGTGGCGATGCTGGCCGAAAGCTACGAACTCAACATAGCCCCACACAACTACTATTCGCACCTCTCGACCATGCATTCGCTCCACCTCTGCGCCACCGTTCCAAACGTCCGCATCATGGAGGCCGATATCGACGATGTTCCCTGGAAAGACGACCTGACGGGCGGTGCGCTTGATTACACCGGCGGCGAGTTGCAGATTCCAACAAAACCCGGCTGGGGAGTAGAACTGAACGAAGAAGTAGCAAAAGCACACCCGTGGCAGCCAGGTCGAGGGCCGGGGTACTCGTCGAAGTAGGAGGGGAGCCCACTTGTTCGCGATTTTCCCATATAGACCCGCCGCCCCGGCAATTTCGAAATACTGCTCTTTGCTGTAAGGCCGCAAAGCTTTATGCAGAGCATGTATGATGCGGTTTTTCAGTTGAATAATACGCTGGAGTAGTGATTGATGAATTGGATAATCGATAACGGTCGATGGGAATTCAACGACGCATCTATCAAGTATTTAGGTGGCTACACAATAAAAGACACCACGATTGATTCAGGCATCGCCTACAGTGATATCCATTCTGGCTCCGGTGAGATTCGATGCAAAATCACGTTCTCGCAGATCGAGGAGAATCAAAGTGTTTCAATCGTTACCTATCGCCATCCGGAAACTGGAAATTTTCTGGCAGTACAGATTGGTGGTGCCTTCCTGGTTAGCGTGTACACGTATGTCCCGACCCCTTCGACCACTGGCTCTTCGCCAATCACGTTCTATGCAAATGCGGGTGATGGATTACAAATTCATCCAGGTGTCCCTTACGAAATAAGTATTCGCACTACCGCATCAGTGATGACGGTCTCAGTCAACGGCGTTGTGGTCAAAGCAGTGACATTTACGTTTGACATTCCGTCTGGTCAAACGGGGATCCAGGTAAACAGCAAATCGCCTGTTTCGATTGACGATTTTAGTGTCGACTCGACTCAGCCAGACATGTTTGTTGTTATGGAATACTCTGATGACTACAACGCATTGTACGAAGAGGTAATAAAGCCGATCGGTCAGAATTTCGGATATCACGTCGTACGAGCCGATGAGATGACCAGTAACGGAATGATCATCAACGACATTACTCAGCAGATCGACAAAAGTTCGGTGATTGTTGCCGAGATCACCCCGGACAATCCAAACGTTTACTGGGAACTCGGATACGCCCACGCGAAAAACAAAAATGTAGTTTTACTCGCCAACAAGAATCGTCGACTTCCGTTTGACGTTTCGGGATTGAGAGTGGTCGTCTACGAAAATTCCATCGCTGGCCGATCTCAGCTTGAATCAAGATTGACCGGTCACCTCGAAGCAGTTAACACAGCCGTCATCCGTTGAAGACAAGTAGGGCCAATTTCCGCGAATTCAAGGCATCACCCAAGCGTTGATGGCGAGTCATGCGTAACAGAACATTAGGCGAATGTGACCGTTTTCCTCCGCCGATATCAATTAGTAGCCATGAGTATCATCGACGCACACCGGCATATCTAATCTGGCGACCGCCAGAAGTACCCGGTTATCTACGACCTTCGGAAATTTACAGATCAACGCTTCATGCTGGGCTTAATACTCAAAAATGTGTGATTTTTGCGGCGAATTCGCAGTTTGGCTCAATCGTAAGATGTGGCTGCAATCTATAAACCGGTTTAGAGATCAAAGTGTCATGACCCTCAAAAACACTGTCCGATGTGTGGGGCTGTGGCCATCGTAGCGTTACTCTCGACACCCTCCAACATACGCGCCAAGTAGAATTCGGTGCCTGATGACCACGACCCAGCCCACCCGGCCTGAACAACGCCCTGCCATCAAGCGCCCACTCGCCATTCACGTAATGGCAAAACCGAGTGGCGCTATCTGCAACATCGACTGCACCTACTGCTTCTATCTCGAAAAAGAAAAGCTGTATCCGGACAAGGCCCGCGGTTCGTGGAAAATGGGTGATGAAGAGCTTGAAGCGTACGTAAAGCAGTACATTGAGGCCCAGGACGTTCAGCAGGTGAATTTCGCATGGCAGGGCGGGGAACCGACGCTGCTGGGGGTCGATTTCTATCGTAAAGCCGTGATGCTGCAGAAGCAGTACGCGGGTTC
>CAYLWG010000054.1:6853-13403 GCA_964387235.1 uncultured Dehalococcoidales bacterium | reverse complement strand
TTCAGACGAACGCTATGCTGCTCGACGACGAGTGGGGCGAATTTCTGGCCCAAGAAAAATTCCTGATCGGCGTATCTATCGACGGCCCAGAAGAAATCCATAACCGATACCGCGTTGGCAGGGGTGGCGAGCCGACCTGGCATAAGGTCATGGCGGGAATCGAAGTCCTCAAGAAACACAAAGTCGAGTTCAACACGCTCACCGTGCTACACAAGCACAACGCCGATCACCCGAAACTGCTTTATGAGTTCCTGACCAGAGAAGTCGGGAGCCACTTTTTGCAGTTCATCCCGATAGTCGAACGAGTTGCCGACAACCTGCCCGCCCACTTCCTTCAGCTTATTGGCCCCGAGTTTCGAGACGGCGCGACTGTCACCGAATGGTCAGTCGGGTCCGAACAGTACGGACGCTTCCTGAACGGCATTTTCGATCAATGGGTCCGGAAAGACATCGGCCAGTATTTCGTCCAGATTTTCGATACGACGCTCGCCGGGTGGATGAACCAGAACCCCGGCCTGTGCATTTTTGCCGAGACATGCGGCGATGCGATGATTATCGAGCATAATGGCGACGTGTACTCGTGCGACCATTTCGTCTACCCGGAATACAACCTTGGCAACGTCAAGGACATCACGATTCGGGAGATGGCTGAAAGCCCGGAGCAGCGTAAGTTCGGAACCGACAAACGCGACACGCTTCCCGAGTATTGTCTTGGCTGCGAATTCAGGCAAGTCTGCAATGGCGGCTGCCCCAAACAGCGGTTCATCAAAACGCCCGATGGCAAGGAAGATGGCCTGAACTACCTGTGTGCTGGTTACAAGACCTTTTTTGGCCACACGAAGCCCTACCTGATGGCGATGGCTGCTGAACTCAAAAAGGGGCAACCAGCTGCCAATATCATGGCGAAAACCCGGTTGCTACCTGAAACGTCGGACGACCTTTATGCCGGGGTGGGCCGTAACGACCCCTGCCCGTGCGATAGCGGTAAAAAGTTCAAGCGGTGCCACGGGGCGGCTTAACGTACTTTCACGACCATCTCACTGCGACGCGAATGCGCGAGTGGATGAAACGGGTAGAACCGCCGCCCCAGTTCGGTCATTTCCAAAGGGCCAACTCATATCGTGGCCGACAAAATCGCCCTAGTAGTCCCTCAGCGAACCATCGGGGCTAATCAATGGCGGTCGGTCGTAGGCTAGCGGCGGATAGTGCTTGAACGCCTCTTCATTCAGTTCGACCCCGATTCCCGGTGTAGTCGGAATTTCGAGATAGCCACCGACACGCTTTATCGGCTCTTTCACAAGATCGGCCTTAATCCCTGAATTGTCGTCGTATACATATTCTTGGACCGGGACATTGTGAACCGCTGCGTCGATCTGGACGCATGCCGCTGTAAGCACGCAACTCAGCGGATTATGCGGCACGACACCTACATAGGCCGCTTCGGCCATGGCGGCTATCTTCTTAACGTTTGTAATCCCGCCCGCAAGTGAAAGATCGGGTCTCAGGAAGGCCGCCCCCTGGTGATTCAGCAGGTCTCGGAACTGATACACGGTATAGAGACGCTCCCCCATCGCCAGCGGAATCGGCTGCTGCTGGGCGACCCAGCCCCACTGGTCCATGTTCTCTGGTTCGATAGGGTCTTCAAAGAAGTAAAGGTTGAACGGTTCGAGCGCCCTGCCAACGCCAATCGCCTCGGCGGGAGTGAGCCTGTTTACCGCATCGATCATTATGTCGATATCTGGCCCAACAGCCTCACGGACCGCAGCTACCCGCTCGACAGCGTTATTCTGCATGCCGGTGAAACTCATGTTTTCGATACCGCTCCCGCGCTCAGAACCTGAAACCCCGAAATTACCAAACGGGTAGAGCCGAACCGCGGTGAACCCTTCTTCCACTCTTGCCGACGCTATATCGGCCAGTTCTTCAGTTGAAGCACCACCAAGATGCGTGTAGAGCCGTATTTTCTCGCGTACGGGGCCACCGAGAAGTTCGTAGACAGGCTTTCCAAGCGATTTGCCTTTAATGTCCCACAGGGCGATATCTATGCCCCCGATCGCAGCCATCATGTCGGAACCACCCCGAAAAAGCTGCCGACGGAACATGTGCTGCCAGTGTCGCTCGATATGAAGAGGGTCTTTTCCTACAAGATATTCGGCGCAGTATTCAACCGCAGCCCGCACGACAAACGGAGTTCCGCCAGTGCCTGAAGCCGGGTGAAGCTCGCCGACCCCGGTGATGCCCTCATCGGTCTCAATTTTTACGTAGTTATACCGGTCAACCGGAAGTGTAATTACTGCTGTGATTTTCATTGTTTTCTTTGTTTGGAACGGGTCTTTACGGGCGCGCGTATCAAGCGGGAATCTTCTCCACTGCACAGATGCGCTGCATAAAACTCGAGAAACCCCAAGATATTTAACACACGTAGACGGATGCGGGCAATAGGAACGCTATTATCGGTCGCTGGACTTTCGGCAGTGTTAAACTCACCGGGCATTTTCTTTGCTGATTGCGGGTCACAGCTTCCGTAATCAGCAATTCTCATTCGGAATCCGGTGGCACCGGTAGCAATAGTGTGCCCCGGACAAAAAGGACAAAATTCTATGGCAGGCCCTTTGCGCGTCGGATTGATCGGTGTCGGCCAACGCGGACTTCAGCACGTTAACTCCCTGACAAAAATGCAAGGCGACGAGATCGTTCAGATCACGGCCCTCGCCGACCCGTTCACTGAGAACCTCGAAGAAAGCAAAATTAAAGGTTTTGCCCCTGACTACTCTTCCGGCGGGGTTAAGTTATTCGACAGCGCCAGAGGAATGATCGAATCGGGGCTGGTCGATGCGATCTGGTTCGTTATCCCGCCCAACCAGCATCGTGGCGAAATTGAACTGGCAGCAGAACGCGAAATAGCGATTTTTGCCGAAAAACCGCAATCTCTATATCTCGACGACATCATCAGCCAGGACATCGCCATCACAAAAGCTGGCGTTCCCAGCACTGTCGGCTTCCAGATGCGCCACGACCGCGGCTACACCGACATCCACAACTACCTGAAGGGCAAGTGGGTGGCCGCAATGACAATGATTGCCGAGGGCGGTGTTGAGAATCATGGCGTGAAGCATTCCCATACGGAAGAACAGGGCGGCCCGGCGAACAGGGTATGGACGGCGAACCGGGCATGGTCGGGAACTTCCATAGTTGAGGCCGGAATTCACCAGACCGATATCATGCGTTACTGGTCGAACGACGACGTTGAATGGGTTCGCGCAACTTATACGGAGCGACCGCAGGAATTGCACGAATCCGAAGGCGATAACCCGATCGCTTACACAGTGACGTACGGCATGAAAAAGGGTGGCGTGGCTAACCTGATGCTGACCAAGCCAGCCCGCTCGTATTACAACGGCCGTTTCAACTACATCATCTGGACGCACGGAACGATCAAGCTCGAAGACGATTTCGTCGATTACCGGTTCGATGAAGAATGGCCGCCAGAAAATAAGCCGACCATCGATCAGGTTCGCAAGGTAATCTCGCCCGGGCCGCACAATACCGCTATGGGCGCGGAAAGCACGCTGGCTATCGGTGAGGCGTTCGCGACGTCGATCGTCGAGAACAAGCCCGAGAACCGCCTTAACTCGTTCAACTCGTCGATTAATTCGCTTGCAGCCGTACTGGCCGCCAACGTATCGAACGAACTCGGTGGCGAGAAGATCGTTATCGACGAGTTCATCAACGACGATAAGTACGCGAGCTACCGGAAGAACCCGAACCGGTAGGCGGTAAAAGCCGGAATTTACCAGACCTGCTGCTACACGGCACGCGCCCTCGCCGGTGAAGTCCCACCGCCCAACCCGCCAACCAGAACTACAGCCAAAATTCATATAGAAAATAAGAACAAAAAATGACAGTTTCAGGTGAATGGTTCGCCCCAACCGAACTCGAATTCAGTTCGATTCACGTACGGGCAAAGACCGAGTGGACGCATCTTTCGCTTGGCGATGGTTCGGGGACCTTCGGACAGGGCGAGATCACATCGACCCAGCTAACTTCCGACGTAGCGCCGGTTGTAGCAAAACTCGCAAACCGACTCCGTGGCAAACGCATTTCCAGCGATACCGATGTCATCACACTGAACGACCTTACGACCGAGCAAATTGAAGAGGATCAGGTGCTAGCTACCGCCGTAAGTGGCCTTCGCTGCGCCGTGGCCGATGCGCTGGCACAACGTGCCCAGTTGTCGCTTGCCGATTACCTGCGTGTGCTGCACGATCACGAAGGAACTCCCGAACGCAGAGTTCAACTCTACGCAAATATCAACCGATCAATGCTCGACGACGACAATGGCTCTTGCGACCGCTCGCCCGAATCGTTCGCCGAAGTAGCCCAGCGCGTAGTCGAGGCCGGGTTTACGACCCTGAAATGCGCACCCTTCGACGAGTGCAGGGCACCGTTTAAATCGACCGGGCTGCCCAGAGAAGCCGAAATGGGCCTGAGCCGTGTTCGTGCGGCAAAGGCGATCATTGGCCCTGAACGCACGCTGCTGGTCGATTGCCATTCACGGTTTGATCTTGAATCGGCACTTGCACTTGAACCCGAATTGCGTGAAGCAGGTGCTGGCTGGTTCGAAGAGCCGGTCGACCCGATAAGCGATACCGACGACCTTCGCAAAATCCGCGACAGGGCCGAATTGCCAGTAGCCGGGGCAGAACACGGTTACGGTGTGGCGTTATTCACGAAGCTGATGGAGGAAGATGCGCTTGATGTGGTGATGCCAGATGTCAAGTTCTGCGGTGGACCGGTTGAGGCGTACCTGATCGGCCGAGAGCTTGAAGCGCGCTGGGATAGCTCGGTTTCGATGCACTGCCCGTCTGGCCCACTGTCGCTGCTCGCATCAGCACACGCAACCGCTGCGTTCGGAAACAAGAGACCGCTTGAACACGCCGTTTACGAAGTCGAATGGCGGCACGAGGTGTTGGAACCGTTTGAGCAGATTGAAAACGGCTACCTGTTGCTGCCCGGCGGTTACGGTCTTGGAGGCAGAGTAGACCCGGTCGCCATAGCAATGCGAGGCCGCTCCTGGACCGAATAGGCCACACGTGACCTACCCGTGTCGTGTGCTTTATTTAAAGCCGAGTAAAGTGCGAAGCTGTAACATCTCGTTTATCGTGTTCTGGCGTGTTTTTGAGTGATTCGGTGACAGGGGAGGAAACCGCGACGTGCCTGTTGATTCAGTGACAACTGCCCCGCGGCTGGTTCACCGTTCCCAATTGCTGGAAAAGTTGATCGACTGGGAGATCGCGGCAGGTGGGGAATTCGTGGTCGAACTGCGCCCCGCGGGTTACACACTTCCGGAAGAATGGGAATGGCTCCCGAAGTCAGCCCGGAATTCCGAAACCGGAATTATTCTGGTCAGCTCCGAGGTCAAGCCGCCCCACCCGTTGCCCAGCCCAGCACCTCGCCCACTGCCTCTCGCAGCGCTTATGCCCACGTTTCCGATCATCGCCGCCAGCGAATCCGACTCGTTCGATACCCTGAGAAGTTTCATATCGGAACCAGTAACTCTCGGAATTATCCTGTTGCGTCTCGGGCATTTCGCGGTTGGAATCGCTGAAAACGGCCAGTTGGTTACCACCAAAACTGGGAGCCGGTATGTCAAAGGGCAACACCGGAAAGGCGGCCAGTCGTCGAGCAGGTTCAGGCGTAATCGTGAAAAGTGGATTCGTGAACTGTTCGATCAGGCTGGAGAGATCGCCAGATCGAGGTTCCGTGATTATCCGGGGCGCATCGACCATCTCGCTCTGGGCGGCGACCGCGTGGTTCTGGGGCAGTTTTTGAAACGGGTAAAATTACCTGCCGATCTGGCAGAGCGCGTCCTGCCCGTTCGACTTCCGGTCACCCGGCCAGGGCGTGACGCACTCGATTCGGCGGTACACGACGCATGGTCGTTCAGGGTTTTCGAACCCCTTTCGGGAGTCTCAGATTCAAAAAATAGTGCCAGTGCCGATGATTTACGCACTCAGTAAAATTGCGTGTCGCATAGGTAGATGTTTAGAGTGAGAGCATCTCATCATGTTGTGAAGTGCCCCAGGGTGCAAGGACTCAGGTTGAACTGATGCGTGTCGGCCAATTCATAAAACGACTGATAAACCCCGAGGTCGATCAAACGGAAGATCCACTGGCGGCGCAACTGCATGCGCTCGAAGAAAATTCGCCTCTTGCCAGCGAGAGCGACGAAACTCCCCGCGGGAAACTGTTTGACACCGAGGGAGAGATACAGGAGGTTGGGGCTGGTGATGGCCCGGAGGCAATTTTTGCTGACGAGAGTCGTGAAGAAATAGTTCTACCTGAACTGGATGTCGAGCCAGAACTGCCGCCAGATTTGCCGCCAGAGCCAGAGCCAGAGCTACAGCCGCAGCACGCACAAGAACAGGGGCCAGAAGAACAGCCCGAATCGGAACCTGACCTCGAATTAGAGCAATCACCTGAGGACCAAGAACCAACAGTCTCAAAACCCGACCCCGAACCCGAACCCCCACCTCCACCACCGCCCGCC
>CAYLWG010000054.1:0-6843 GCA_964387235.1 uncultured Dehalococcoidales bacterium | reverse complement strand
GATCCCGAACCTGACCACGAACAAGACCCAGAACCAGAACCCGAACCCGAACCCGAACCCGAACCCGAACCCGAAAAAACTACTCCCAAAACGACCGATCCGACACCCGCCGATGATTTCTCGCTGGCCCCATCGGCAATTAACTCGGGATTTATCATCACCCTCGCCCACGAACTGAGAACACCGATAGCGTCGCTACGAGTTTCATACGACCTGCTCAAAGACCCCGAAACAGTAAGAAACAAGCCCGGCGAATCGAAACGGCTATTAGGGAACATCGACCGCAGCATAGCGAAACTCGAACGACAGGCTTCCGACCTGCTGGAAGTCGGTTACATCCGATCTGGCTCAATGAGTCTCGTGAAACAACCTCTTGATTTCACAGAATCGTTGCTGACGGCCATCGATATTTCGAGACCCGCGGCAGCGCAACGCCACGTCTCCATCGAACTGGAACTCAATCCAGATCAACCCGACGTAAACGCAGATGGATACAGGCTCACACAGGTAATGACACACCTGCTCAGTAACGCCATAAAATTCACGCCGGTGCAGGGATCGGTATTGATCACCGTAGAAACAGGGTTCGCCGACGCCGGTTCAGGTCCTGAAAACCGGCAGAAGAACGACGAAGCCGCACCCAACGTACTTGTTGTTAGAGTTATCGACCGTGGCCCGGGCATTCGAGAAGCCCACTTCGAGTTGATCTTCGAACCGTTCTACCGAATTTCCGGAGAAGGGATAGAGGGCGGCGCGGGCGTTGGTCTTGGACTGGCGATCGTGAAGGGGTTGATAGAACTCCACGAAGGCACTATCTGGGTTAATAGCACACCCGGCGAAGTTACCGAGTTCGGGTTTTCAATCCCGCTGGCCTGATTCGTTTGGCAGGAAAAGTCCAGAAGCCACCTGTACGGCAAGAAAATACCAGAAATAATAGATGCTGATCGAGTAGTCAATGAAAGTTCTCGTTGTCGATGATGACCCGGATATTGTCGAAGCAGTAAGTATCTGCTTCGCTCTCAGGTGGCCGGATGCGGAACTTGTTGATGCCCCGGACGGTGCGACCGCGCTCGCTACTTTCGAGGCAGAAAATCCAGATGTCGTTATTCTCGATCTGGGCCTGCCCGATATGAACGGGCTTGAAGTGTGCAAGACGATCAGGGAAACATCGCAGGTTCCGATACTGATACTGACTGCCCGCGGCGGTGAATTGAACAAGGTTCAGGGACTTGAGATGGGTGCCGATGACTACATCACCAAACCCTTCAGCCATCTCGAACTACTGGCCCGGATCAAGGCAGTTCTCAGGCGGGCAGCCGCCCCACTTGCAGGAGGTGAGGGGCAGGCATTCGAGAACGGCGAATTAAAGTTCGATTTTGCTGCACGTAAGGTCTACGCAGGCGAAACCCACGTTCAACTGACCAAGACTGAATATGGTTTGCTGTACCACCTGACCAAGAACTATCCGAACGTCGTACTTCACAAAACACTGCTCGCCAAAGTCTGGGGCCGTGAATACATCACCGAAACCGATTACCTGAAAGTGCATGTGCAGCGAATACGGAAAAAGTTTTCCGAAGCTCTGCCGGGGTTTGAACCAATCGCAACCGAACGTGGCATCGGCTACCGACTTACGCCTTAGAAACTATCTCAAAACACGCTTGCAGGCGAAGGCAAAATTCCTTGCCCAGACGGGGATGGCTGCCCACAGGTTGCCACGGTTGAACGAAAGCTATCGACGGTGGAGTCGAAGCCATCGAAAACGTGCTTTCATATTGGTAACTTTCCCCTCACCCCAACTCTCTCCCACCAAAAGATAGGGAGTTTTGGGATAGATACTTAGTCGCCCGGCGTCCTGCCCAGATCGTGCACCAGTCACAGGTCGTAAATATCCGGTACACGGCGCTCTTGGGCCCACGCCTACGCCGGTAATTTCTCCGTTAAAAAGCCCCTGATTTACACCGCGGGCCAGCACGATGCAATCAGTTCGCCTCGAACACCCGGAACTCAACGTGCCCGATACATGTATCGAACTCACGAGGCGCATTTTCATCGCATCGGTCAGACTCAATGTTTACGTGTCTGTTACCTTGCATCACCCTTCCTTGACCCAAACACGGTCACCGGTCGGGTAGCTTGAGCCCGAAGGAACACTCACTCACACCCGCGAATGACCACTCCCCCACCCATAAACGACCCCGGCGACGGCCAGTTCGACGTTCAGCCAGCAGGCGAATTGCACACCTGCTACAACTGTTTCGCCGAATTCGAATGGGCGCCGACCATCCACGATGGCGAACAGTTCTGCTGCGCTGGATGTGTCGAGGGCGGCCCCTGCATCTGCACATACGAAGGCCCGCCTCTACCTGTTGAAACCGATCAGGCGCCCACCGCGGTTATTTCCGAAAGCGATCCCGGACCAGCCGAGTTCACAGAAGTAAGCACAACTGCCGATACAAGCTCTCGCAGGCGGGTACTGCTCCAGGCAATCGACGTACTACCGGACCGGCTGCAACGCATCGCCAGGCTCCGTATAACTACAGACGCACCAATCGGAGAAATAGCCCGCGATTCCGATCTTACTGCATCAGAAGCAGAGCTTGTTCTGCAACAGGCCCAGGCAATAATCGGCAGAATTCTCGGACCAGAATTTGTCATTGAACACATCGCCGAAGAGCCCGGATCACGGCGAATCGTTATTCACCCTGATGCAGAACCCCTGATCCCAGCCCGTGACCCCGAACCAGAAGTGGCTGCGCCCGAAATGGTCAGCTCCGATCTCTCCGAGGCGATCAGGGCACCACTTGAGGCCCTCACCGCCCCACTTCTTGGCACCCAGAGCCATGGCGCAGATGACGAAATTGCGGTGGCCCAGAGCACTATTCGGGAAGCTCTCCGGGACGCTTCGGCGATATTCCGGCTCGCGGCCGAGCGACTTGGCGAAGACCCTGACGAACATCCCCTGCGCAGGCTGCTGGCCGACGAAACGGCCGATGAGGTCAGAATTATCGCCAATGGCCTGACAGAACCTGCCCTCTACCTCGCTGCCCTGGATGGTCTTGGTTCAACTAGATGGGCACGTATAGAGTCAAAAGAAGATGAACGAACGATATTCTCGGTCGAGGTCGCATCATCCAGCGCGCTCGTTCGTGATGTCATGGGGCTGAACCCGCCGTTTCGGCCAACCAGGCTCGTCGTTCATGAAAATGAATTGCAAATCTCTCTCCCGCCAGAGGCATCGACCGGCCTACCTTCGGCCGACGATAACTTCATATCTGGGCTCAAGACAGTACCAGTGTTCGAACTGGGGGCAGACGCCTTTTTTGGCGCTCGCCACTTTGTGACCATGGGTGGCGTACAGGGCCCGCCTCACCACCATTCTTACCGTGTCGAAGCACTTATGGAATCGCCGGCGCAAGATGGGGATGGTGTGGTAATTGGCTTTGGCGAGGCACGAAAGCTTGTCGAAGGCATAGTCTCTGACTACAACGAAACACTACTCAATACCGTCGAACCTTTTACCGAGCTTCAACCGACATCCGAGAACATCGCGAAGGTAATTTTCGATCGTTTGAAGGCACAGCTGGATTCCGATCTGGTCCGGCTGAAGCAAGTAAGAGTATGGGAGAGCCCAACAAACTCGGCTTCGTACTCCGATGCAGTCCTGGCAATCTAAGTACACATACCCGGCAGCGATTCTCGTAATCGTACTGTCAACGTTCGTTCTTTACGCGGGCGTTGTATTTCCGCGAGACTTAGATGCGATTTACCCCTGGTCGTCCGATACTTGGGGGCACCTGATTAAGGCCGTATACCTGCGGCAGGAAATTGGTGAAGGAAACTGGTACCCGGACCTGTTTCCAGAGTGGTACAGCGGGCAGCAAATGCTCCGCTACTTCCCGCCCATCACGTACTTCGCACTTGTCGGCCTGAACGAAGTGACCGACAACATTTTCATGGCCGGAAACTACCTGCTGATAATCACCGCACTTATTGGCGGCGTATCGATGCTCCTGTTTGCACCAAGAATCGGGCTGGGTTGGGCGACCGTAGCCGGGGTTTTCTTCGTGATTTTTCCGGACAACCTCCGTGTCGCATTCGCCGAAGGAAATCTCCCGAGAATCATCTCAACTGCCCTTTTACCAGCAGCGTTCTATTTCCTGGTAAACCTGATGGAACACAATGGCCGGAAGCGCGATTTTCTCGGGCTCGTAATCCTCATTGGCCTGATCGTCCTCTCGCACGCCATGATGGCCGGAATCGCCCTGTTGGGGTTCGGCATGTACGCCGTATCGTACTGGATCATAGGGCGCGGGCCGCTGAAAACCACCGCTATCGGTGCCGCAGCCCTCACGATCGGTCTTTTCGTATCGGCATGGTGGATGTTCCCATCGCTCACTGGCGGCATCACTGAACTCGACAACGCCGCTTCCAGCGAGGCGATCGCACAGTTCCCGGTATCGATAAGTTTCAACCCCGGGCTGAGAAGCGGCGATAACGAAATTTTCTACGTTGGGCTATCGGTTCTCATCGCAACTTTATTGTCCTGGCCCCTGTGGAGTCGGCTCGAACCGTGGGTCAAGGCGATGGTGCCCGTAACGCTCATCATGATGCTGATCGGTTCGACATTAACCGTCGAAGTGTGGCGGGCGCTGCCAGCCAGTCAGCTCTTCTGGCCCCTCAGGTTCATGAGCTTCGCCAGCCTTTTTCTCATCCTGAACAGCCTGATTATCGCCGGAAAAATGTTCCAGGCTTCGGTTGCCCCGCAACTGCGCTGGTTGCGGTTTGCGGCCCTGGCAATTCCGCTGCTGATGCTCGCCGATTTTCAGCCATCGACAGCCCTTATCAGGACCCGTGAAGTTCCAAACGACATAGCGGTGGTATCCGAAAAGCTCAAAGAACTGGATGGCTGGCGTGTTGCGACAGCCGATTTATCGAGGCTGGGCTCGGCCCCTGCGATGCTGTTAACCACGCAGGGAGGGCGTGAACAGATATTTGGCTGGGCTTTCCAGGGTTCAATCACCGCCGCACTACTGGCAAGAGTGAACCAGAGCATGGATCAGGGGCATCTCGGATACACCGTCAGCCGGTTGGAACGGCTGGGTACAGACGACGTCGTTTACCTGCCACAAATCGACATCGATGCTGATTTTCGACCAGCCCTGGAAAATCAAGGGTTTGAGGTGGTACAGACAGTCGGTCGGCTGACTCTGCTCCACAAAGACGGAGCGCCGCGTGCGGTTGAAATTCCTCTGAAAGTGTTCGGAATTGGTTCGGGGGCCAACAACGTCTCGCTGTTGTTCCCCGAGGTAACGACCGGCACATCGGACAACATCGAGGACTACGACATCGAATTCCTCGAACAGTTTGATGTGATCGTACTCTCGAGGTTCACTTTCGACACCCGCCGCCGGGCGGAAGACACGATCAAGCAACTGGCGAAGCAGGGCAAAACAATCGTTGTCGACCTGACATCGGCCCCGCTCGATACGCTTTCACGAGAACCCCGGTTTCTGGGCGTCTACGGCGAGCCTGTCCTTCAGATCAACCAGGCGCGTACCATCATCGATGGCGTCGTAACCCCACTCCTTCCGTTCACCGACGAATTTGGAACATGGCGTTCGGTTACTCCGCAAGGAGCCAACGAGGTTTTGATCCCGTTCGAATATCTCGCAATCGAAGGCGCTGCCATCTCACGTAACGTCTACGGCAATGGCCAGGTCATTTTTGTGGGGCTGAACCTGATGTTTCACGCAGCCATAACAGACGACCCGTTGGCAATCAGAATTCTTGAGTCCATTCTGGGAATCGAGGCCAAGATGCCCTCTGGCGATAAGACTATTCCCCTCGAAAACTACGTAACCGGTGAAGATGGATGGCGGTTCGACATCACGCTCCCCTCCGAAAAATGGGTACTACTGCCGATGGGGTTGCACGCTGGCACCAGTGTCGAGGTAGATGGCGAAACGGTAGATATCATCGGAGTCGAATCGCTTATCCTCGCAAAACTTCCCGCGGGCACGAGTTCAGTTCACATTAAATCGGAACAAACGAGCATTTACACGATTGGGCGGGCGACCACCCTGATCGGAGTCCTGGTTACCGTGTACTACCTGATCGGTAGTCATGGCACCACCCTGATAGCCCGAATTCGTGGACGTCGAAAAGGCAAAAAGTCTAAACCGCCAGCAAAGCCTGGCGGCCAACGAAAGTCGGAATCGGCAACTTCTCCTGGAGCCGGGTCATGACCACGTTCAGAGCCAGCAAAGTGCGGCAGGGCAACCTGTTCGGGGGTAAACACACAGGTTTCGCACCAGTTGCCCATGCCAGAGGGTCGGTCGACATCCACCGTAACGAGACATTTCTCACACTCGCCCCCATCACAAAACGGCGCAAAATGGTCATACAGGAATTTTGATCGTGATTACCCGCGTAACGCATCCCAGAGCAAGAACTGGCCTACCAATTTTCCTGGCAATCGTAATCGCCGGGATTTTAGCCGCGCTGATCACCATTACAGTCAGTGCCGTGACACTTCATGCGTCCGACGACTTCGAATCGGGCGATCTATCGGGCGGGCTCGGATGGGACGATAGCGCGTGGGCCGCAACAGGCAGTGCCGAAGTACGGACTCAAGAAGGGCCTGTACAGGGCAGCTGGCACGTCAGGATCAGAAAAAACGGAACTCTCACCCGGTCTGTCGACCTCACCGGGGAATCACAGGTCTCACTGTCATTCTGGTTGAAAGCCAAAGGGTTCGGAGACGAAACTTCAGCTTCAGTAATCGTCACGCCCGATGGCGGCTCACCCGTGACGTTGCAAACGTGGATCGACGATGACGAT
>CAYLWG010000053.1:0-15833 GCA_964387235.1 uncultured Dehalococcoidales bacterium | reverse complement strand
GAAGTGCTTGACGTGATGGGCGAACTGGCTCATTCAGGCATGACGATGATGATCGTGACGCACGAAATGGGATTTGCTCGCGAGGTTGCCGACCGTTTCCTGTTCTTTGATGAAGGCCTGGTGGTGGAAGAGGGGACTCCAGAACACTTCTTCACCAACCCACAGGAAGACCGCACCAAGCTGTTCCTCTCGCAGATTCTGTAGGAACAGAGAGATGTTGTTCGTCCCAAATCGCCAGGGCCGAATCGACCGGTTGGCTGATTCATACACACCGCACAACGCTAAACAAAAGACCCTCGCCAATTGACGAGGGTCTTTTGTTTGGATTTACATGGAGCCAACGGACAGGATTGAACTGTCGACCTGCTCATTACGAATGAGCAGGTCTAGAATTCCACGATGGCACACCTAGAAACGAGTCTCGACACGATCCACAAATGGGCGCGGGTTCGCAATCTCCTGTTGCACGCTGGGCCGATGACTGCCGACGAGTTCATCGATGCCGTATTGAAGATGGATCCCCCGGTGTGGGTCGACAACGCCACACCCAAAGTTCTCAGACGGCGGATATTGGTGATCATGGGCGACCATTGGCAATTCGTGCGACCCGATGGATCGCGCGGAAAGTGGAGAGCGGTGGTCTAGCTCGTACACCAATCCGGCAACTGGATAGTGCGAGCTTTTGCGCGTCGGTGCTAAAGTAGGAAACGGTCGGCCAAGTCAGAAGGTGAGAAGCCATATGGCGAAGCACAGGCCGCGCCGTCACTGTCCAGAATGCGAACTACCGGCAATACTGGAAAACCCGCCCCCCGCGCTCGCAGGCAAAACGTGCACCGCCACGATTGGCATCGAGGGCGAAATCTGTGGGCGACAGGCCGCTACCCAGGACAATCACAGTCGCCCGATTTGTAACGGGCTAGCCTGGACGAACGTTACGTCTCACATCAAGGGTTTTCACAACCGTGAAAATCTGCGGCCGGAGAACATCCATCCGACCCCCAAAGTCGATGCTGTCCCAGTCGCCCAGGTCGCTCAGGTGTTGCCTGACACGGACGCTACTGATGCAACTGACGAACCGGGCCTAACCCCGGAAATCGTCCGTGGCATCATTCGGGAAGAACTTGACAGCTTCTCGACCGAAACTTTGAGGATCCCCGCCACGATGGGCAACAGTCAGGCCGCGTTGCACCCGGTCGGACTGTGCGACGAGGGCAGTTGCAAATCCTGTGGTGCACAGAGATCTCAGGAGCACGACCAGGCCCGCAAGAACCTTGCCGGTGAAATTGAATCGGCGATCGAGCACAAAGGACGCGGTCCCGTTGCCGAAATGGTTCTGCGTGACGGCGCTGACGCACTGGCCGAAGTGATCGAAGAATGGCGCGACTCTGGCGCACCTACTGAGACGGTTGAAACTGACGACCAGGTGAGGGTAGTTCGATGAGTGAACAGACACTGAATGACGAGACCCCGGAAGACAACCAGGCGCAAGACGACCAGGCGCGTGCTGGCCTCGATTTCATCGCCGCTGTTGCAGACGAGCGAATCAAACGTTACTTCACAGATAACTGGCCCGCGATGATTCGAGAGGTTGCCGGTGCAGTCGCCGAGAAAATCAATTTCGAAGCCATCGCCGTCCAGGCCGAAAAGATCTTTGAGGATCGCTGGAATGAACAGGCGCGACAAAACCAGGCAGCGAGGGCAGCTGCTAAAGATGGCAACGGCGACGGCGGCGACGACGGTGCTGCCGGTGGTGTTACTGCTAACGGCGGTGGCGGTGGCGGTGGCGACGGCGGCGGTGGACTGGGTTTCCTGGGCGATATTCAAAGCGGCGACGGTTCCAACAGTGAACCGCAACTGGCTCCAGTGGCACAGGCAGAGGATCCAAAACAGGCCGTAGCCATAGCAGGTTTGAGACTTCTCGAAGATCCAATGGGCGCGATCGAGCGGGCTATAGAAATGTGGGGCAAGGTTCAAGACCGCCGAAAGCCTCCGCCGGTGCCGCGTAACGAGTACGAGGTGGTTGCGGAGATTGCGGCTCGCAACCCAAACCTGGTGAACTACTTCGCATCAGAAGATCCGATCGCTCCAGCTGAAAAACTGGGAGAGATGCTGTCAGCTGGTGTTAAATCTGGAATGCGTATTTCGGAGGGCATTGTCAAACAGGCCACCGGACTCACTAAAAGGGCTCCGAAATTCGTGGTTCCGAAAGTCGAGCTCGTAGATCCTCCACCACCGAGTCCGCAACCGACTCCGGCAACTCCCGAACCAGTTGCGCCGGTAGTCGCTCCTATGGCACAGGATCCGGCACCGAAACGTCGACGGCGCAAATTATCGGACGTGGTGTGATGGCATGGTGGGAAGCCAAACTAATTTCGGAGCTCCAAAAACTCGGAACTGGTGATATCGAGCGCATTTTAAACACTGCGTTTTCACAGATTTCACATGAGCAATTCATGGCAGCGACGCGAGCCGTAAAAACCGAAGCTGCCCGTCGTGGACTTTTGAAAGTGAACACATCGGTATGACATCAGATTTGCAGATCGCGGTCATGCGTCAGGATCGCCCGATCGAGTTCGACGAAAACGACATGGTCGACATCCCGGATGTTTGCGGTCGTTCCTGGTGGGGATTCTTACATCGGTGGGCCGAAACGATCAGGGACGACGGCTGCGGGACGTGTGGTGAACATGCGGTGTTGTTCGTGTCGGCTATGCACGACCTGGTCAACATCAAACTGATGGGCGAGGGCGACCCATCGAAAAAGGTTTACGACCCGGAAAACTTTGTGAAGACGGCGGATATTTACCATAAATCAGTACACGCTGCCGGTCTCGAATGTCCCATCTGTGACCAGACGAACATTCTGGCTCCAGTGGCCCAGGTTCTACCGCACAGCCACGTCGCCGAAACCAGGGGGGAACGGTCGGCGCTGAAATTCCAACCGTCGTTATTCGATCCGCCAATCGAACCTGAATTAACGATCGTTCCAGGTCCTCCAGCGGACACCGCGGTTGATGACTTCGATCTCGCGTTCCCGGTCAAATTGAAGCCGTTTCGCTTTGAGACGAAGCTAGTCCGGCAAGCGGCTGTTATGAACCCACCGACGATCACGAGCCCTTCCGAAGTCTTCACGATGGCCAAGGATTTGATTGACAGCGATCGGGAACGGTTGTTAGTGCTTTTCACTGATACCAGGGCGGGACTGATCGGAGTTCAAGAGATCACGGTCGGCACGAAAAACACATCCCTGGTTCCGATCGACGTGGTAGCGAGAACCGCGATCCTCTCAAACACTACGGGCGTATTTGTAGTTCACAACCACCCATCGGGAGATCCAACCCCAAGTGACGAGGATGTAGCGATCACACGGACGTTGTTCGAGGGTCTGAAGCTACTCGACATCGATCTAGTCGATCACATCGTCATCGGTCAGGGCCGTTTCGTTTCGTTGCGTGAAAAATCACTCGGGCCGTGGGGATCGGCGGCAGCCGGACAGGGCGACGAATTCACCTACCCGGAAATTTTTGGAACCGCGCCAAAACTCACGACCTCCGACATCGCAACGATGGCCCAGGATCCGAAGATCCGCATTTCCGGGACGTGTGAACACGACGGCCCTTGCAAAATCAAGGTGCGAGCCGTCGATGAGGTAGTCAAGTCGATAGATTCGGCGGAGCTCGTCGGTGAAGCGGTCGAAGAAGCACACCGGCAGCTACTCGCAAGGCGCAGCGGGAATGTGACCGATCGAACATTTGCGATCGGAGCGAACAGCGTAACCCGGTATCAGTTCCAATTCCGGGTTGTTCCTGCGGAGGATCTGATCGTCTCGAATGACCCGTTTACGTTCCTTCCAAACCCGGAATACCCGGAAGAGCTACAGCCGCGGGATCGAGCCCGTACCGCGACCAAACTCCAGGTAGAGAAGCTGGCCGCAAATCTCCAGCCCGACGCGTTGTTGGAAGATTTCAGAGTGCTCGACCGTGGCACTCCGATCGTCGGGCCGGATCTGATTGTTGAGGGCGGAAACGGTCGGACTATGGCGCTGATCCTCGCCGCTGCCGAATTTCCTCAAATGTACGGCGAGTACAAATTACGCCTGATCGATCGGCTGGGTGAATTCGGCATCGATCCCGCCGACATCGAGGGCATCGAAACCCCGGTACTCGTGAGGGTAAGACTCTCCGACGTGGACCGCGTTCGATTCGCAGCTGAGACCAACACACCAGTTGGTATTTCAACATCGTCGATCGAATCGGCGAGCGAAGACGCAAACCGTATTACAGTCGACATGCTCATGGGCCTCGACCTGAACGACGGCGAGGGACTGGGCGATGCACTCAGGGCGACCCGGAATGCACCATTCGTTCGATCGTTTTTGAGTAAGCTCAATTCCAACGAACAGGCCGAGCTCGTCGATTCTGACGGCCTGGTGAATCAGGACGGAATCAGGCGAATAGTCCTGGGCGTTTTCGTTTCGACATTCCCAGGAGACGACGGCATAAGACTGGCGGAGCTCGCTTTTGAATCGATCGATCTCCAGATCCGCAACGTCGTCAACGCGTTGTCCCAGAGCCTCGGCCCACTGGCTACCGCAGAGGCACTTGTCCAGGCCGGAGAACGTCAGGAGGACCTGGCTATCGCCGGAGATATAGCGTCGGCTGTAATCGTCTTCGCCAAAATCAAGAGCACACCCGGCCAGATCGTTGAAATGTTCTTGAACCAATCACAGCTGTTTGCTCGCGAGCTCACACCCTTCCAGGAAGAATTGCTCCAGTTTCTCGACGTTCGCAGTCGATCGGCACGAAGGATTGCAAATGCGATCTTAAATTACGCGATCCTCGTCCAGGGAACCCCACCGCCACAACAGGTGGCATTGATTCCAGGGGCCGAGATCACAAAACAGGGATTGTGGAATTCAGCGGTTTCGGAAGCTGATGTCGGGATGGCTGCACAGACTCCTCGCGAGTCGATCGACTGGTGCAACCTGGACTCGAACGGCATCGATGACGTTTGGGGTTGGCGACCGATCCGCGAACTCCTGACAACCGCGGCTTTGGTCGGAGCGGTCATCGAGGTCTGTGGAATCGGTTTCGGTGGCACACAAATTCAGGTAACGATCGACACCAGGCTTGTACTGCCCACCAGTGAACAGCCCACAGGAATTTTGCGAGCAGCTGAACGTCTTGGCGGTTTTGGCGACAGGATACTGGTACAAGATCCTGGTGTGTTTATCTGGACGGTGAAGCTCCCAAGTGTCGATGAAACAAATTTCGAGTTAATTGGGCAGGTTCCGGAACCGTCGACTCCGAAATTTGAACCGAGTGAACAGCCGGTGTTGTTTCAAGGGTCCCGTACCGCTCCAATGGGGCAAGATTCGTTTATATCTCGGCTCAGTGGTGGGACAGCGTTCGGTCTTGGGGGTGAGATTGTCAGGGCCGTCGTGTCGAACATCAAAAAAGCGACGACTGCAACAGCCGGGAAATCTTGTGCAGATCTGTCACCCCAGGCATTGAGCCTCGACATTTCAGGATCCGGCGATTTTGTCAGGGAACGCATCGAAGATCCTGAAAAATTCGACGATCGAAGTTTCCGAACCGTAGTGCAGGACGACCACATGTTGATCGTGGCTTGCCCGGTCGGTACCTTTGACCCGGATCGATCGATAAACGAACAGTGCGTCGACGGCCTGGAGCTCCAGTCGGTTCTGCATCCTCGCAAGTCGTGTGTGGCAGAGTTGGTCGTCAATGCAGAGGATCTTGGGATCTCGATTGTTGACGACGGGATGTCAGACGAGATCGAAGCTGCGTTAGATAAGGCTGGCCTACCAAGTAATTCGAGAAATGGAGCGTCTGAAATGGCGAAAGCGAAACAGAACGAGGACGATGAGGTTCAGGGAATCACAGATGACCAGATTGACGATATCGTCCGAGCCCTGAGTAACACTGTCAGTCGAAATATACCGACGCGTGCTTCGGTCATCGACCAGGTTGCTGGTGTCCTCCGGAGTGCTCAGTCAGTGGTCGACAGCTTTGAATCGGGAGATCTGGCAGGTGCCGTGAACTCGCTGGCATTCGATCTTCGACAGACTGTGGAAGCATACGAAGAAGCGAAGCGAACCCTGGACGTGGGACAGTTTGCGATAACTCCATGAACACACGACGGCGACCGATCGGACGGATTAGTAGGGAAGCTCATATAGTCGGCAGGATGGGGCAAACAACAGTGACATCGAAGATCCCGAAAAACGAAATAGGATATGCGCTTTGCAGAGTTCGCAAGAGCGGTCGCCTCGTCAGGGGGCCGGTTGCGGAAGGTACACCAACGCGAGTCGACATACCGATCCAATGCCCTCCCGGATCCGATTTCGAGATCATGGTTCACACCCATCCGGGTGGCAGGGCAGAGCCATCAGCACTCGATCGTCGAACCGCCCAGAGATTCGGAGCGAAAGCGTTGTGCATCGCCTCAGATACCGGGGTCAAATGTCACCCGACCACCCGCGCCGGACGCACAAGTCGGCGGTAGATGTGACGAACGATAATTGACACACGAACACCCACGCGTACAAACTTACGTCTGATTCGTGATTTGTCCGGCCGACCGATCACGGTGAAAAAACCCTGGATGTGCGGAGCTAGCGTTGTTCCCATCCAGGGTTTTTTTGCGTTAGCGCCAAATGTCCAGGGACACACCCCCTCTGATGCTGGTGAACTTTGACGGTTCACTTCTGAGAGGGGGTGTTTGCGTTAAGGGCAAACCGGCATCAGGGGGGACTACTAACCGGTCGAGGAAGGAGTAGTCAGATGGCCAAGGCCAAAACCTGCAAGAGAGTCCGCATGAAAAAAGGCGGAACTCGTTGCATGTGCCCGAGTCGAAAAGGGCAGATGCGGTTTGCCAAGAAATCCCGCTGCTAACAGTGGGGTAATTCCACCAATCATTTAGGCGCGACCGGGATACCAGTACGCGCCGTTGCAGGTGATACGACCTGCACTTCTCAGCAGGGATAAATCACCCATACGGAGCGAAAAAATGGAAACTCTCAGCATGACGGACATTCGGGAAGAAATTACCAGTGGCATTGCATCAGCGATTGATGCGGTCGACTGGAATGCCCGACTCGGTCTGAAACCCGACCCGGTCGCGCCAATGGCACAGGAGCTCACCACCCTGCCGCCAGCATTTTCAAGACTCGGCACCTGGATAGCCGAACGTGGTGACAAGCCATTAGCAGATGGCGAAATGATCCGGATCTCGGATGACCAAAACGAGGTCATACCGCCCGGAGAAGTCGCCCAGATGGCACAGGGCGGCGTTGCGGGTATCGTCAAGCAGCTGGACGACGTGAGCGGTTTCGATGTGCCGTTCGGGGCCGTTGTGTTTGGTGCCATCCCTGGCGCGATTACCGGTGAAGTGATCGATGGACTTTTCCCGGTTCGGAATGCCGACGATTCGATGAACATCACCAACCCGGTCATCAAGACCGCTGTAATCGCCGGGGTCGCGGTGTTCGGCGAACGTTGGATGGGTCGACCAGCTGCAAGGTTCTTCGCCGGTGCACTGGTTCTCCAGGTCTTCGTTGACGTGTTGCCGGTCGATCGGTTCGTCAACTGGGCAGTCCAACAGTTGAGGCGGAACGACGGTGCGGTCCAGACCGCTACAACGGCGCAGGGCGACCTTCCGCTCCGTCCGGCTGGCGGCGGAAACCCGATTCTGCAAGAACTGCGGGCCGCATAGCCCTGACCCCTTCAATCATTTGAGCGGGTTCAAACCCGCGGAGAAATAAGTACATGACCACTCGGAACGCTGGCGGACTGCTCCTTGCGAGCGATATTCGTCAGACACCACTCGCAGCCCAGGCGATGGTTGCGAACTCGCAAAACAGGATCGAATTGCCGTTGGTCGGCACGATCTTGGCTATTCACGGCCAGATAACCGTGAACCACAACAACGACGCTGCCGCTGCTACACCGGAAGAAGACGGCGTTGGCCGTCTCATCACAGCGATCGACATTCGGGACGGATCCACCACCTCGTACTTCAACACGAACGACGGACGGTTGCTCCAGTACCTCTCCCAGTTCACTGAGGGCCGAACAAGCATTTGGCCGTCGACGCTGGCGAGCGTTACCGGTGGTGGTGGAGCTAGAGACGAAAACTTTAACTTCATCATCGACTTCCAGGACACTCCGGTGCCAGGTGGTACCCGGCAGATCGACCCGCTCGCAGGAATCGTGACGCGTGAGAACAACATTTCCGAGCTGGTTTTCCAGATCCGTCTCGGCACGTTCGCCAACCTGTCGACAGCCGGTGACCTGACGGTTAACTCCGTCACGATCACGTTGACACCGATCATCGTGCTCTCGGGTACCCAAAGTCATGCTCGATTACTGGCAAACGGGATTGCATTGCCGCAGTTCAGGACACTGACACAGAACGCGATCGTTGCGTCCGGTGCATTGGGACTGGATTTCTCCCTTCCAAGGGGTTTCTTGATTTCCAAGTCGCTAATAATCGCCCTGGACGGGAACAACGATCGTGGAGTCGTTGATGGCGATATCGTGAGTTCCATTGCGTACCGCGATAACCTGGGCGGACAGACACCGTTCGAGACGGACTGGGAGAACTACCGACGAAGTTTGCAGAGTGCGTATTTTGGCGACGGCACGACCTTCGCCGACTGGACAAACGTGGCTCTGATCGACTGGTCGGGAATCAAGGGCGGACGCGGGATCAACCGGGTAAACCGGTTCGAGAACGACGATGTTCTCCAGTTCACAGGTGCGGCAGCCGGGACACTGGCGATCATGCACAAAGGCTACGGAACCTACGGGCGTGCGTTCAGCGGTTAACTAGTCTCTGAGGTTTCCCGCGATGACAGTTGGTAGGATCTCCGGCAGGCGCAGCAATGCGCCTGCCGGACAGAACGAAATAATCGTTGCTAGAGCAAGCTCTGCTGCGGAGCTCCGAACAATCACGCCCAGCGTGTCGACGATTCCCGAGGGTGCGCGTGGCCGAGTGATTATCGAAGGGCCGTTTATCGGGCCGCTCGCGGATCTGGCGTTCGCAGAAATAGTATGGGGCAATGCGCTCGCACCAGACGGTGCTGAAGTGATCGATGTGTTCGGCGATGGTCTGAATAAGGCCGTGATCGAGTTCCGAATTCCTGTAGGCGGATCCGCTGCCCAGGGATTCGCCCGTCAGGGGTTGATCGTTACGGCGACCGTACTCCTGGTGTCGATCGCAGCAGCTGCGATCGCAATCGGCTGGGCCATCCGACAAATCACTGTGTTGTTTTTCGGTGAAGAAGGATCCCCAACCAGTGGAGCGTTCAGACTCGCAGCTGTAGCCGGTCTGATCGGTGGCGCAATTCTCTTGACAGCATCGGTCAAAAACACACGTTCGACAGGAGCCAGATAGCGATGGCAAACAGTGGAACATTGATCGGGTTGGCATTGATAATCGGTGCCATCGCCGCGGTCGTTTTGCAGCCCAAAGACGCTGCCGGTGATGCACCACCACCACCACCACCACCACCCGGTGCCGATCCCGGTGATGGACTGCCCCCAGACAACCAATTTAGACCGGTAGTAATTGGCGAACCCAATTTCCAGGTCAACCCGTTTTAGGAACGAAAGATAGCCATGACAACAACAAGAATCGGGCGAGCCACTCGCCGAAATAATGGACGAACGGCACGATCTGGCCAGGAACTTGGCCGCATGGGTCTTTCAGTCCCGGCAGGCACACTCGACCCCAATCGTTTCGATAGGTTCCGAGTTATCGTCACTGGCTGGTCGGTACGAAACGAGGGTGGACTGGCGGGATTTGTCGGGGGTCACATCATCATTCAGAGGCGTGGTGGATTCCTAAACTCCCAGGAGATATCCATCATCGAGGGCGACTGGATTGAGAACGCCGATCCTGCACAGGGCCGACTCAGAATCAACAGCCTGAAAACGGTTCTGGATTTCTCGAATCCCCGGAGGGCTATCGTTTGGTCGCCGTTCGCTCATTTGGTGAGCCCGGACACCACGAAGTCGATCGCGATGAGCATGGTGATCGGGATGGACTTGGTGGCCGGTGACCAGGATCTCGACATCATCGCGATTATCGACCGACTGCCGGAAGGAAACGGCATAGCGGAGACGCGCTCCAAGGACGCATTTTCTGTTGGCAGCGTGACCACTGAGCCATCAGCACCAGTGAATTTCAGCCCGATCGTGTCGGGACAGGCACAGTTTCAAGTCAATCCTTTCTAAATAACCAAAGCCACCCCGCGAGGGGCTACCCCGACATTGTCGGGGCTACGGAGGTTCAAAAATGATCCCAAAGCACTCACATACAACAGAAGGCCAGGGCGGAGTCCTCAAACCGCAACTCGCTCTCAACGGAATCGGTGACCTGAGCGGGTTCGGCGACGGATCCGATGGCGATGTAACGATCGCTGCCGCAACTACCCTCGTCCGCACGATGTTTTACGACACTTTGACCATCCAGGCGGGTGGGTCGATCGACGTGGCCGGGTTTGAAATCTATGCCCGTACTCTGGTCGACATCGAGGGGACAGGATTCATTCATTCCGACGGTGCTGATGCGGTTACTGGAACCGGTGGTGTCACGGTTGCAAACGGCGAGGTCGACGGACGACAGGCGGGCGGAGACTCGGGTAACAACGCAGTCGGAAGTCCCGGTGCGGCCGGAGCCCAAGGCGGGGCCGGTGGAGCTGGAGGGGCAGCGACCGCCGCGGGTGGTGTCGGTGGGGCCGCTGGCGACGCTTCGACCAGTCAGGTTCGGTTCCGTGCACCAGGCAATGCTGTCATCGAAACTGGTGGCGGCGGCGGTGGTGGTGGTGGCGACGCAACTCCTGGTGAAGGTGGCGGTGGCGGAGCATCGGGCGGAGAGGTATCGATCCACGCTCCAGAAATCCGTGTCGCGGCTACCGGTCGAATATCTGCTAACGGCGGAGACGGTGCTGCAGGTGTTACTGCTAACGGTGGTGGCGGTGGTGGCGGTGGCGGCGGCAAGGTTCGCCTGAACTATCGCGAGCTCACCAACAACGGCACAATCCAGGCGATCGGCGGAGCATTGGCAGCTGCGGCTGGCACCGGTGCTGTCGGTGTAGTCGGCAATGACGGGATCGTAGAACAGGTCGTAGCGTAATCATGGTCTTCAGCGGCGTACTACCAGGAGAATTGTCCATCGAGTCCATCGCAGCCGAGTTGCAGCGTTCAGGACTCGCTCCGATGGGACAGAACGTGAACCCTGATGATGTGATCGGCGTGTTGCTTTTCCGGTCAAATGCAGCCCGCATTTTCGGTGGCCGGACGGTCGACGAAAACGGTGAGCCCGTTTTACTTGCTCCTGGAGCGAGTTCACTTCGCTTAGACGAATTGGAAGCGACATCGGCAGCGGTAGGAATCGGGGCCACTGAGGACCTGACGCTCGAAACCCCGACCAATCGACAGATCGTTAGGATCTTCGACGTTGTCGGGGATTCCCCCGGGTCAGACTTCGACGTCGCCATTTTTGAGGATCAGGCACGAACGCAGCTGAATCGCATTTACCTCAACACCGGTAACAACTTGCATTTTGTCGATCGTTTGCTTGAAGGGCAGGACTACCGGGACCGCGACGGCGGACTCGGTCAAACCGACAAGATCTATCTGCAGGTCACGAATAACGACGTTGCCGCACAAGACATCACCGTTCGAGTGAAATTCCGCTCCGAAGCAGCAATCGTTTAGGGGGCGGAGTGACGCGACAAGAGCCCACTAGCTCAGTAAGCGGCATCGATCTCGCGGCCGACCAGAACCCAACCGGGCTATGGACTTTTGGACAGATCCCGGTCTTGCCTGGTAGCGACCCGGCCACCGACAATCAGGCGGTCAGACGAGCATATGCGTTAGCGTTGCTCGGAGCAGATTTCGCTCTCCGGTGGACAACTCGGCAACTGAGAATCTTGACCGTGGGCGATTTAGCTCTGCTGACCGACGGATCATCAGGTACGGGGAGTGCCGTAGCGACTCTGGGCACCACGACTGTCGCGAGCGGAACCACAGCGGGAGGGGTCGGTAAGTTTTCCGGGCAGATCGGCCTTGAAGTCAACAACTCCGGCTTTGTGAGCACGGTCGATTGGGCCAAGCCAATGCAGATCGTATGGGTAGGTTCGGATGACCAGAGCGGAGGCGCGACACCGCAGCGATATGGTCGTTTCAAGGTTGCGCTAGCGATTACCACCGGGACGCTGGGCTCGAACGGAGTTGGCATTGAATTCCCTCGTAATAGTGCGACTTTCAATTTCCACACGCACGACGGCACGGCACTAGAGACCACTGCTATTACCAAACCGGTAACAAATGTCATTTCCCGAATGAGAATTGTGCACACACCCGCGACCAGCGTTGAGCTCTACTTGAACGATGTACTAGTTGCCACACACACGACTCGTGTTCCAACGGGATCGGGCGCAGGCAACATAATCCTGGAAGCTGAACTGCCGAGTGGAACCGCAAACATCACTCTCGATACACAGGCGGTCATTATCGCCAAAGATTGGTAGATAGGAGTCTGATATGACACGAGTGGATCCATCCCCGACCGCCGTAGCCGGTGAAGGCGCACTAGCAGGGCGGGTAATGTTTTCGTCAGACCTACTCCCGTCGCTGGTCATCAACGCGGTCGCAGCAAATGCCGCCCTGCCTGATGTCGTTGTACCGGCATCGTTCATTCCTGCTGGCACGACTATCCAGCGAGTACATTGCGCGATGTCCTGGCGTAAGAGCGTCGAGTCCAGTTCGGTCGCCAACGCGGTGAACGTAGCCCAGACCATCCAGGTACGCGACGACTCGCCCAGTGCTTTCGTGAACGGTATAAATCTTCCGGACAACTCGCTGGCTCACGCAGCTGATGGTGTGGAGGGCGGTTTCATGTTGATTGGTGACAACGATGTGAAGGCGACAGTAGACGGAGCCGACACCTATAACTGCCAGTGGACTGCAGCCGATGTAGACGGCGCGAGCATCACGTTCTTCGACGTTCAGACTCACCTCATCATCGACTACGCATAGGGGGCTGACCAGTGACAACTTATAGTCAAATAGTCGGCGTATCCGCAGGGGTTATCGGTTGACGATCACCGTTCTGACCGAAAACACGTTTGCCCGTGAACGAAGCACAACCGGGGCTGTTTTCCAAGATACCGCAACAATCGGCGATGTAAGCGGTTCGGGTTGGCATCTTGGGCTCACCTTCAATGCCGTTCCCGCTGGAATGGTTCAGGGAATAAAGATCAACCGGGCCAGGCTTAAATACACCGATGCCATTGATCGCCTCGGCTCGAGTATTAGCCAAACCGTTTCGATGGAACGTTCAGCGAGCCCGGCAAATATGGGAACAAGCACGAACAACGTTTCAGCTAGGACACGAACAACCGCCCAAGTCCTTACAGCGTTTACTGATTACCCTTCAACCGGGCCGTACATGTTGAAAGATATAACTGGTCCGGTTCAAGAATTATTTGATGATTTCAACCCGTCGGGAAATCAATTGGCAATGATCTTTTTTTACAATTCTTCGTCAACTGATCACTTTATCGAATTCGGTGCCGGAGGTACGACCACTACGGAAATTGAAATTGATTGGGAAGCACTGGCACCTGGCGGTGGCGGTGGCCCCCAACAGCAATCGATCTTGTCGCTTGTCGGCGGATACCTGGCGAACTAATACCAATGAGTAGTTCTATCGAAGTCTCTCTCCTGGAAGCTTTTGTGATCCTGATCGGGCTCATTGTGCAGGCACTCGGAGTCGGGATCGCCTACCAGAAGCTCAGGGCCAGAGACCAGGAGCTTTCGCGCGAGTTGGCCAGGCAACGCAAGGTCCTCATCCTCGGTATTCGTCTGGTCGCCCGAAGAAACGGGAACGGCGATCGCATCTGGCTGGACGATCAGCTCGCCGAGGTTTTGGCTGGCGACTGACGCAGAATCTATTCCGCAAGCTCACCGAACATCTGAACAAAATAGGGGTGTCGGGTTTTGCGGAGATCCCCGCAGTTCAATAATGTGTCGACAGACGGCGCAAATATGGGGCCCCTTGTTTGTCGGAAAAGTTTCGGATTGATCCAACGATCCTGATTATGAATCAGCGTTTCAGTTTCTTGTAAATCGCAATTGCATCGAGTGCAGACCCTCGCCATACGCATCAGGAAATCTTGCACATCGACGCACCACCTGGATCAGAAGCGGAGCATGTCTTGGGAGCATGAGGCAAATGAGATGCTATTTCTTACTCAGAATTATTTGAGGTTTACATGCCGTTTGCGATTTCGCATAATGGCGGTATAAAAGGGGTAGACATGATGTCGGAACCAACGAGAGATGAAATTCGCATATGGAAAACCCGACTAGAGGATCGAGCTTTCAGACGCTCTCACCTAGAATTTCAGACGTCGGTTTATCGAGTTTTCGAAGAGCTTCGCAGGCAGACCGGTTTGCAGAGAATAAGGGCAGTGATTGCTCGAGACGACATCAAGCTACTGCAGAGTGTGGTCGAAAAAATTCGAAAAAAACGAAGCGAGAACATAGATAAAGACGACAGCGGTTCTAGCGACGATATAGACCCTCAGCCATATAATTTTGATGATTTAGAGGATCTCATCGGTGTGAAGATCTTGTGTCCATACCAAACTGATGCCGATGAGGTTGCGAAATTCCTGTTTGAACGCGTTGGGACGTTGAGAACAGTTGAGAATTCCCCCATTTGTGGCTTGCGGTCTGACCCAGGCGGCTACCGGGGCTACAACTTCACCGTTTATCCGTCTCCCGGCTCGCGTCATGACTGGACTTCATTACGTTGCGAGATTCAGATCAAAACCATGCTGCAGGAAGCTTGGGATGCGATGACACACGATCTTGTCTACAAAAGGTCTCGTTCCATTCCTCCGCAACTCAGCAAACAGTTCGCCATTGTTAGCCAAGGGCTGGACTCCTGGGAGGCGAGTGCTGGGGTGCTCAAGGACAGCGTATCGGAGCTGTGGCGGCAAGCTGATGATCACCGACAAGTGGCTGTACTCGTCATGATGAATGATGCTGTTGAGTCGCTAAATAAATTGCGGAAAATCAACCCAGATATTCGCGAGATTTTGATGGCTGATTTGGGGAAAAATACGTTATTTTCGTACGATGAAATTTCCCAAATCAACGAAACGATCCGCGACGAGGCGGACGACGGTGGGATCACCTACGAGTTGTGTTATGTCGCTGCCCTGACAGCCATATGCTATGAGTCCCCTGCTCAAACAGACTTCGCTGTCCAATTGATTGATCGTTACGCGATGGAACAAGGAAATTCGGCAGATGCAGAGACAAGACGTGCAGATGTCTACTGGGCTCTCGGTAGATTCACAGAAGCAGTGGAAGCGATAGAAAGTGCGCGCTCACTTGAGGATGGAGACAATCAGTTTATTGATAGTCATTTCTGCTATTACGTCGCAGATGCGCACGTGTCTCTCAGTTTTGTTCCGACCGAAACGCTCAAACAAGCAATTACAATCGCAGACCGCTTTGCAAAAAATCCGAACAATCCTGGAGATCTGGACACCGCGGGTTTCGTGAAAATCGCCTTAGGCGAAAACGATGCAGAGGTACGCGCCGGGATAGAGATGGTTAATAAGGATCTGGAAAATGCCTTGGCTACAGGCGACGAGAGAACCAAGCAATTGGCAACGGCGTTCAGCAAACGACACACCGCTCTAGGCGACATGCGACTCCGAGGAGAACTCGGGTGGTGGATGTGAACTGCTACTTCTGACCCTTACGGATCGTTTGACTCGAGACTGG
>CAYLWG010000052.1:15627-15834 GCA_964387235.1 uncultured Dehalococcoidales bacterium | reverse complement strand
GCCAAATGTTGTCTTCACCAAGGCCAATGCCGACCGATTCTGATGGCCGGGTCGGGCTGTTTTAGCCATGCGGCGGATATTCGTAGTTAACCACCACGACCTGCCAACGTTTCGGACATACAATGGGTAGTCGGTTAGGGGCCTTAGCTCATCTGGGAGAGCGCCTGCTTTGCAAGTAGGAGGTAGCGGGTTCGATCCCCGCAGGCT
>CAYLWG010000052.1:0-15591 GCA_964387235.1 uncultured Dehalococcoidales bacterium | reverse complement strand
GAAACAGCCCTCGCAGAAATGCGAGGGCTGTTTCGTGAAAAAATCCCTTCGGGGCACGGATCATGCGGAAAGCAGATAAACCCCGACCACCACTCAACTTGCTCGCCGCGGATTCGGTAAAAATCCGCGGCTGAAGCCATTACCTCAACGCAACGAGTTCCTCGAAAGAGAACTGCTCGGCGTCCATTATTTCGGCAAGTCCTTCGTCGCATATTCGGCCCTCAAACGTGCTGACCCCCGCGGCGAATCCTTCATCGTTCGTTAGCGCGGGAATCATCCCCAGTTCTGCAATTTTCACCAGGTACGGCAGAGTTGCGCTCGCCAGTGCTGCCGTTGCGGTTCTCGGCACTGCGCCAGGCATGTTTGCCACGGCATAGTGAACCACCCCGCCGGTTATGTAGGCAGGGTCTTCATACGTGGTCGGGTGCGTCGTTGCGAAGCAGCCCCCCTGATCGACGGCGACATCGACAATCACCGAACCGGGCCGCATTCTCTCCACCTGATCTTCTCGCATGAGTACCGGCGGTCGGCGTCCCGGTGAATAGACAGCACCGATCACAACATCGGCTTCGAGAGCGGCTTCCTCGACGACTTCTGGCGTAGAAATGAGCGTTCGCACGTTGCCCCCACTGTGCGCCGCCGCGAACTGGTCAAGACGGTCTTTGGTGTCGTTGATGAGAGTCAGGTTGGCACCAAAGGCAAGTGCCAGTTGAGCGGCGTTCTGGCCCACTGTTCCAGCGCCTATAACCACAACGTCTGTGGCCGGAGCCCCCTGAACCCGTGAAATTAACTTGCCCAAACCCCCGTGAGCGCGCTGCAAATAGTGGCCCGCAGCATGCACCGCAAGCTGACCTGCAATGGCGCTCATCGGAGCAAGTATCGGGAATCGCATGTCAGGGTCACGCACGGTTTCATATGCGATGCCGAGCATAGATTTTTCAAGCAGGGCATTTGCCAGCGGAATGTCTGCTGCAAGGTGTAAAAAGGTGAAAAGTGCCGAGTTCTTCCTGAAATACCCATATTCGGAAGGCTGAGGTTCTTTGACCTTAACAACGAGGTCGGCCCTGTCCCATATCTCGGCAGCAGAGTCGGCGACCTGACACCCGGCGCTCCGGTAGTCGTCGTCGCTATAGCCACTTTCTTCGCCCGCACTTGACTGGATGAGTACCGATTGATTCCTTGTTACCAATTCACGGGTGCTGTCGGGAGTGACTGCAACGCGGTATTCGCCGATCTTAGTTTCTTTAGGGATTCCAAACAGCAATTTCATGCTCCGATGATGTTGGCACTATTGAGCCACCACATGTTTTCAGGACACCCGGATTTTGGAAGTTCTGACCATGCGGGAGATGGGTCGGACTATCGCAAGCCTTCGATTCGCTCAGGATGCAACCGGCCTCAAAAATTACCGGCAGTATGTATACGATAACGCTCGAAAGTCGATGCTGGTTGAACCCAGTCGACCAGTTCTTGTATGGCACGTAACACTTTTTAGTTGAATCATGGCTGGTCGGAGGGCTTGCGCTGGATTGTGGTGTGTCGAGGAGATGGTTAGCAAGTGAATTGCTCGGCACAATTCGGAGCCATGTGTGGGTGGGTTTTCTGGCTGGCTGACTGGCTGACGCTAATTACTCGGGCTTATACGGGGAACTTCTGGGCGATTGCGATCTCTTACGCGTGCCTGAAAAATTGGATTAATCCAATTACCCGGTTCAGACGAACTACCTCTGTCGCCCCCCGGCCAGATCGGGCCAGATCCGGGTAGCCAGATCCGGGTAGACGGAAACAGTTCGATTCAGAGGAGGCACGATAATGAAAAAGCGAATTATTACCCTGGTTGCCGTGGTGATGCTCGTGATGGCCTACGCCGTTCCAGCATCGGCTCATACCGCTCCGCCGTGTAACGACGCGAATGGGGACGGGAGCCCCAGCGGTCGTGAATATGCCGCACACCACATCAGTGCGCTGGCCACGGCCGGAAATCTGGGAGATGGTGGACACGTCCCCGGCGTGCATGCGGGTTTCTCTGTTTGCAACCCATCTGGCCGATAACCGTTCATTGACGTTGTAATTGACGCTCCGGCAATGTCCGGGGCGTCTTTACTTTAAGGCGGTATAAGCAGAAAAACTGGTTGTGATCGTTGGCGCAGTTGTGGTCTTGGAACGCGAATCGTAGGGTTACCGGGTTTTCCACATACGCTCTTCAGAGCGAAATCATCTGAATACTCGGAGACCGTGCCTGGTGCCGGAAGTGACAATCTTGCCCTGCAAGCCCCGGCGGATGTTGTCGCCCAGATTTCGACGATCGCTATAACCGTAGTTTCTTGTGCTGCGGTGCGCGAATGCCTGCCTGGTTATTTCGTCAGCTCTTCTATCAATCTTTGCGCCACCACCTGTTCCTGACCATCGAGCAGGTTCAGGGGGTTGGCGGCAAGCCCGCCGTCTATTCGGGCGATGTACACACGTGGGTCGCCCTCGTGCATCCCTTTCCATATTCGGTCAACCACATCGTTACCGGCATTGAACTTGATGACGCAGTTTGGGACATGAAACTGCAAGAAATCATGTTCAACGGTTGCAGTTATACCCGGAATACCCTGTAGCCGTTCGCAGATGTGCCGGGCACGCTTTCGTATAGCATCCATCCTCGATTCGTCGTCCGATTCCACGAACAGTTGCAGCGCGGTTGCCATCCCAATTAGTTCTTCTCGGCCAACCTTTTGGGGACGCCCGACCGCCATGCCAGGGCCGCTGTTGAGCAATGCGGCCTCCATCAGATCGGCCCGACCGGCGAGTAATCCCGCAGATTGCGGCCCGCCGATGTACTTGCCCCCCGAAAACGTTACGAGGTCGACCCCTTCACTGATGTACTTCCTCAGGTTCTCTTTCGGGGGAAGCATCGCTGCCCCATCGACTATCACAGGCACAGGAATATCGGCATCTCGGGCTACTTCAACCGTTTCCGGCAGGGTGAGTCCGGGTCGGGAGGGGCCGTATGAAAACGTGTGCAGTATGGCCGCAGTATTTTCGGTTATCGCCGCGGCAAGTTGGTCTTGCGACGCGCCGTTTTTGTCCCCGGCGAACGCAAGACGAGCACCCGCGTACTCGTGGCATTTTGTGTAGCTGTCAGGATTATTGCGCTGCATCAGGATTTCGTTTTTCATTTCGACTGTGTTCGGAAGTCGTGCGATTTTATCGAGGTCGGTGCCGGTCATCACTGCCGCGGTCGCCAGGACAAGACCGCCTGCAGCACCCGATGTGATCAGGCCGGACTCGGCACCCGTAATCTCGGCCACGAACCGACCGGTTGCGCGCTTCAGTTCGACGAGGTCGACATACGATTCCGATGCGAGTCTCATAGCTTCCCGGACCTCCGGTCGCATCATCGACCCACCGTGCGTCGTGTGAGTGCCGCCTGCATTGATGACGGGCTTTACGCCAAACCTGGCGTAGACCGGGTTGTTGAGGGGGTCATTCGCCAATTTTTATGTCCTTACTGGTCCTGTTGGCCTTATGGGGCCCTTCGCCATTTTTTTGACGTTAACGGGTCATAGTTGGCTTATTTATCGGGCACTGGCACTAATTGGCGCACTCTGGAGTACCGACATCGTATTTTCTGGCCGAATCTGTGCTAAAAATACGCCGCGGCGACCAACACCACATACTGCACCGGCATGATGGCATAAAAATGTGCACGATGGCCGGGTTCAGCACCTCTGGAGGGAACGATGAGCGGGATATACGAGCAGTTCGGGGTCACGCCCGGGATTAACGCCCGGGGGAACCAGACTCTGCTTGGCGGTTCGACTCCGCCGCCAGAAGTACAGGCAGCGATGGATGAGGCGACCAGTTCTGGTTACGTGGTGTTCGAGGAATTGCTTCGAAAGACTGGCGAATTCATTGCCGAAACGCTGGGCACAGAACAGGCTTTTGTGACATCGGGAGCGGCCGCGGCGATCTCGCTTGGTACCGCTGCGGTACTCGCCGGTGATGATCGCAGCAAAATGGCCAGCATCCCTGATACGTCGGGGTTCGATCGCAACGAACTCGTATTCCAGAAGGGCCACGAATACACATATAAACGGTGCTTCACCCTTGCCGGGGCAAAGATTGTTGATGTGGGCAGAGAAGATGGCTGTACCGTTGAGGAGATGGAGGCCGGTATCGGCCCAAAAACGGCTGGAATCGCCTATTACGAGAGCGGTTTATGGGGGCCAGAGTGGGTTTCGCTCGACCAGGCCAGGGAACTTGCCGATAAGCACGGGATCAAGTTGGTTGTCGATGCCGCCGGGCAGATCTACCCGTTGGCCCAGTTTATGAGAGTTGCAAGGACCGGAGATATCGTGGCATTCGGTGCGAAGTACATCGGGGCACCACATTCGACCGGAATTTGCACCGGCAGGACAGAACTTGTTGAATCGGCCTTCCAGCAAAATTTCATCGGCTACGAAATAGCCGGGATGCAGGGACTTGCCCGCCCATATGGTCGTGCATATAAGACCGATCGCGGCGAGGTTATGGGTGTTGCGGTAGCTCTGCGTCGGTGGTTCTCGATCGATCATGAAGAACGGTTGGCTGTTGAAGAGGCCAAGCGGACCGCATTCGCACGGGGATTAAAGGGAGTGGCAGGAGTGACTGTTTCAGTGCCCAAAAGGGCACAGTTAGGGCCGAACGTTACGGTCTTTATTCACTTCGACCGGGGCGTGACCGGGATAGACGGTTACGAGGTGATTAAGAAGCTTGAGCAGGGCGATCCGCCGATCTGGACCCGGACTCACGATGGCGGGGGTTCAATTGGAATCGGGGTGCAGATGTTGTCGGACGAGGAAGTCGAGACTGTCGTCGGGCGTCTGCGCGAAATCCTGATGTGAACGTCGGCGTCGATCAAGTGACGCCCTGCCAGACGCCACGGTTCGCGTCCTGGCATATGACCTGCACCCCGAAAACAGTGCCACAGTAAGTGTTAGATTTCGAGGTGAAGGTCAGTGTCGGCCACCTGTTTACCGCCGGCCAGAATGATCATGTTGATGTAGCCGTAACAGTATCTAACTTTGGCTCCACATGTGTTATCGCCTTTCCCGCCGGGTGTAGCGGCCGAACACATTGCTGCCACGATATACACATAGCCTGGTCAACACTTTTGTGCCGCTTTCGTCTGCGGCATCCGTGTTCTGTTCGTTCCTGGGAGAAGAAGTCACGTTCAGTGGCCTGCTTGCATCGACAGGAAGGCCTTTTTCAGACTGGCAGAAAGTCGCGGAAACACTGCGTGTTACCGGCGTTATTTCATTGTTCGGAAGCCAGTTTCTGTCGGACAGAAGCGAGTACTTCGGCAGCTATTTCCAGGGCGTGCGACGAGTCGGTCGAATCGTAGGCCTCAGCTGGGACGGCACCGCCAATCGCGTCAGGGTTCCGCGCAGCAAGAATGTGTTTGTCGAGCAGGGCAGCGACAGATTTCACAAAATCAAATGACGGGTCGAACACCATTGCATCTTCGCAAAGGTCGGATAAATGATCTCCCCACACCATCTCCGCCCCATGCCTGTACAGGAACCCTTTGACAGCTTTTACGGCCGATTCGTGACCGAGAAAACAGGCGAGAGCGTGACGGTTTTGGCTGGCACAGGCGCGGGCTGCTTCGAGGTCGGCATCGGCCTGGGCGAGCCAGTTTGTGGCCGGGTCGTGCATGGTCATGGGGTTTTAACCATAAACCCTTTCTCCATCGTCTCTGGCATCTCGGATCAACGGGTCTGGTGCGTGTGGGTTTTCAAATTCGTTACGTGTAAAGACGAAAAAATTGGCCCCTACTCGCGGGCGCAGATGAGTAGTCCAGAAATCGGAGCGCCGGTGGGGTAGTAGTTCAGTCTCCTGTATTAGCACAAGGTCGAGCACGGTTCCGGGGTCTACTGTTCCTCGGGCAAACGGGCCGACGAGGTACATGACTTCCATACCAAGCTGGGGCATTTCATCTATGAACCGTTTCAGTTCGGCCTCGAGCATTTGTCGGCGCTGTTCGCCAAAGCCGAACATTACTGGCATAGCGGCCTGCCCGGGTATATTGCGAACCTGAGCTGAGCCACCGGGGACTGGCCGGAACCGCTCGACGTATTCAAACCGTGTAGAGAGACGGCGCTTTCGGCGCGTCGTAGATCTGATCTTCGGTCAGCACATACGCCTCTTTGCGATACACCTGGATTCGGTGGGCACCAAAATCTGGAATGTACATCAAATCGCCGTAAACCCTCACCGAAGCAGGTCCCCGCAGCTGTTTCAACTCGACAAGGTGGGTCAGTTCACGCGATCTTAGGACTTTGGGGTTGGCCGTAATATAGATGCGGCCGCTCTTCGACAGTCCCGCATCGCCGGTGAATACATCGACAAAATTTCCATGCTGGCCGAATAGCTGAATCCGGTGATTTCCGCGGTCGGCAACGTAGATATCGCCATGTTCGTCGATTGCGATTCCGGCAGGGCGGCACAATTCACCGAGACCCTCGCCGGGTGTCCCGAACTGCGATATGTATTCGCCGCTGGCCGAGAACTGTTGAACCCGGTCGTTACGCCAGTCTCCGATCACTATCGTGCCATTGTCGGGGTCGATAGCTATGCCCCAGGGCATATTCAACTGGCCATCGCCGCTGCCTTTTTTACCAAATGTTGTGATGAACTTTCCGGTGGTGGTGAACTTTTGAACCCGGTGGTTCAGAGTGTCGACCACGAGCAGGTTCCCATCGGCGTCGAAAGCGATTCCCGATGGACGGTTCAGTTCGCCATCACCCGTGCCATGCACCCCCCAGGAGTTGATCTTCGTGCCATCTTTGGCCCAGAAGCTGACAGTGTGATTACCCTCGTCGGAGACGATCAGCGAATCATCAGGACCGGCGATCATCTGCACCGGCCAGAAAAACCCATCTCCGATCGTCCCCAGGTCTTCGTCGTCCCAGTTGGTGAGCCTTATCTGGCCGCCTTCACCATCGATACGGTTCAGAACATAGAGGTCGCGGTTGTTTCCGACCACGATGTCCATCGGAGAGGTAGTCACTCGTCGCATGCCAAGCGTGGCATAGAACGGGAATGCCGCCCGGAGCAGCGCGTGGGGTTTAGTCATTTTGTTCAGCTTTTTTTTCTCGCATATTTTTTAGACGAATTCTGGACCGAGGAGCGTGAAATTCAAACCATTGTCCGGGTGTACGGATTGAACTGCTCGAACGTGCCGCCGACGATTTCGACAGGGTCGATTCCCATCCACTGGTGGAGAATGGTGCTGTATATGCTTCGAAAATCGATTGTGAAATCCATATCTTCGCCGAAAACCCAGTCGGCCGGTGCCAGCGACGGATATTCGGAATAAAGCCCACCTTTAACGTTTTCACCGATAAGGAACGCGCCACCGCCAGTCCCGTGGTCGGTGCCCGACCCATTGTCCTTAATGCGCCTGCCAAATTCGGTGAAAACAAGAATGTTCACCTCCTCGGCTGCATCATGATCTCGGAGGTCCTGCATGAAGTCTTCGATAGCGTCAGTAAGCTCGGTTAGCAGCTTCGCATGACCTGGAACTTCCTGCGCATGGTGGTCGTAACCGGCATGGTTGGTGTAGAAAATCCGCGTGCCAAGTCCGGTGGTATGCACACGGGCCACGTCTCGAAGCGACTTCGCTATCGGGTTATCGGCATACTCCACGGTCGAGCTGTACTTGCGCGGAGCTTCGGCGAGCATATCGGCGCCGGTGATGACGCTGCGGCCGGTCGTGCTCAGGTAGTCCATGACGAGCCCTGAACCGATGGCCGGCGTGTACATACGCTGGAAGATTTTCAGGTCGCGCTCGCGTTCTTCTTTCAGCTGGATCCCCGACATGAGGCCGTAGTTGTCGAGATCACCAATCGATGTAGCCGTCACGCCCGGTGCCGCCAGCGCTCGGGGAAGGTCCCGGCCGAAATTCACGGCTGTAATCGGGTTGGAACTATCGGGATCGATCTCCCTGATGACCTTCGCAAGCCAGCCTTCGGTCGCGATGATTTGCGGTTCGCATGTATGCCATATATCCATTGCCCTGAAGTGAGACCGGCTGGCGTGTTCGGTGCCCACTCCCTGGATGATGGCCAATTTGCCCTGTTCATAGATGCGCTTGAATGCCGCGGCTGAAGGATGCCACGCAAGGGTGTTGGTAAACGGAAGGACCTTGTCTTCGGGGATGCCAACCAGGGGCCGGTTGTCGTAATATATGCCTTCGGTGAACGGGATGACTGTGTTCATGAAGTCGTTACCGCCGGACAGTTGAACGACAACCAGGACCGGGTCTTTTTTACTGCTATTTTTTCCGTTGGTCTGGGCGGTTGATGTGGCCATCTGCGAGATGTCTCCGTTGTTATTTTCGTACTGTTCTGGGTTCGTATTTTTTGTAAAACGTTGTGTTGAAAAACGCGAAATCAATTGAACTGGTATTCGCGGGTTGAAACGACGAGCGTTAGCAGCTGAACCACTCGCTCTGTGCTGGCCTCGGCTGAAGCGTCGCTGCTCCAATCGAGCGCCCCCCCGGTTTCGGCATGGGCGATCAGGGCGCCGCGAGTTGCCGGTTCGACCTCAAGCGGGCCGATGAGATCGAGCACCTGATCGACAAACTGCGCTGGATCAGTACTGACGCCACTCGACTTGATGCGGTCGGCGATTGCTTTAACACCGGGTTTCTCAGGGTCGTTCAGGGTATCGATGGCATAGTTGATCCGTTCCGTCAGAGTCCCGCCGTCTATCCACTCTTTGCCGGTGTGCCAGCCTTCAACGCTCGGTGGGTCCATCAGCTTCTGGCCCATAGAGGAGATCGTAGCTTCGAGCTCGTGTAGGCCGCGCGCCGGTTCACGGTGGTCACCAGAGAGTTTCAGCACAGCCGCCACAAACTCGGTTGGGGATTTTACCCGCTTATACCGGCCAGCCTTGAACCAGTCGGATGTGAACAGCGTGCGCAACACGGCCCGAATATCAGCGTCCGATTCCATCCATGTCTTTACAAGGTCATCGATGGCTCCCTGATCGATGGGTGGCTCGATGCTCCAGGCTGGTACCTGCGCTTCATCGGCGACGAAGAAGTTGTAAAGGTGTCGACTGATGAACCGCGCGGTTGCTTCCTGTGTGGCAATGATGTCGATAATGTCGTCACCATTAAGGTTCCCGGTATGGCCCAGAAAGGTCTTTTCACCATCGTCGTGATCGTCGGCCCTGAACAGGAATTTAACGTCGCGCTGGCCGTATGGATAAAGCGGGACTGGCTGTTCGTATGTCCAACCCGTAAAAGCCCGGGCTGCGCTCTTGATGTCGTCTTCGGTGTAGTTACCGATGCCCATCGAAAACAGTTCGAGGATTTCTCGGCCGTAGTTTTCGTTAATGGATGAACCGTGGTTCTCGTTGTTATCGAGCCAGAAGATCATGGCCGGGTCACGGGAAATTCCAAGCAGCAACGTCCTGAAATTCGCCATGCAGTTTGTGCGCAGCATCTGAATGTGGTCGACCATCGTGTGCGTATGCTCGCTCTTGGTCCACCCGGTGGCGAACACACTGTGCCAGAAGAGGGTCATCTTTTCTTCCAGCGGCCGTTCGGTGTTGATCATCCGGTAGAACCACCGCCCGTTCCAGACAGCCGGATTGTCTTTGTTGGCGTGCAGGTGTGGATAGAAGCGGGTAAGCACTTCGTCTTCGGGTTCATCAAACCGTTCGGGGCTCAGAAGGTCATCGACAACATCTTCGTAGGTTTTTTCGGCGTAACGCTCAAGTTCTCTGCGGTCGGCACCAAATCCGGCGCGCCGCAGCAGGTGCGCCATCAGGGCGAGGTCGGTTGTCGATGTGATCGTCATGCTGTCTCTTCACGTATCTGGCGATAATTCGGGCGGATGGGCGCATCTTACGCGATTTTCGCGACAACAATGGAGAAAGTGATCGATGTTTCGGATGTCCGCTACCCGTTCGCAGGCTGAAGTTGTAGCGGTGTTTCCAGTGTTCAGTTACCTTGCAGCTTCAACATTGAGCTGATGCGAGGACCTTTAAGTGAAGAGACCAATCGACGTAGCGCTGAGCCTGGCGGTTCATTATGGCCACAACCTTGAACGCCCCGTGATGTATACGCAGGGTGTGGCCCTGAGCGGGCGCCTGCGCCTGCACGAGCTTCTGCCCGAGAACCTCGATGCGACTGAGGCGGGAATGATCAGCATCGCCGCCCAATTCATCGCCGACCCGCAACGGATTTTCGGCGCTGATGATGGAACCGCAAACTACGCTGGTCTCTGCTGGGCCGACGAACTGGCGACTTCGACCGGTGATGATTCGTATGTCGAACTACTGTGTTTTGCGGCAGATAAATTCGGACCCAGCCTGGACGAGGGCCCGCTCGACCCCGATATCAGGGTTGAGGATTTTTTCTTTGCATCGACAATGCTCGGAAGGGCGTTTAAAGCGACCGATGATTCAAGGTATATTGATCTGCTCGCCGAATTCTTGCTTTCATCCACGGGAACGCTACAGCCCGATGGTTTGTGGTGGCACTGCAAGGCGTCACCCTATTACTGGGGGCGCGGTAATGCGTTTGCAGCACTCGGGTTCGCCGAGGCGCTTACTTATTTGCCTGCCGATCACCCGTCTCGCCCTGTCTTGTTGCGAACGCACATCCGGCATCTCGAGGGACTTGCAAAGTACCAGGATTCCTCAGGCATATGGCGGCAGGTCATCAATATGCCGGAAACCTACCTTGAACACAGCGCCACGACGATGATCGGCTACTCGATAGCAAGGGGCCTGCGCCTCGGCTGGTTGCCAGGCGTGAATCAGCCAGAAGTCGGTCAGCCTGAAGTTGCGCAGCAAGTCGGTTGGCGACTGGTCCTGGACAGGGCGTGGGATGCAGCATCTCGGCGAGTCGGTGACAACGGATCGATTGAGCATGTGTGTATCGGCACCGGACCGCAGCCGGATCTGGACGCATACGTTAACCGACCATATTCAGATGGGCGCGACGAACGTGGCGGGGCGATGGCGCTATGGTTCGCGGTCGAAATGGCGCGTCTACAGGCCGGTGTCTAGATCGACCGAAAACAGCCGGGAGCGCGGGACAACGAGGAAGTCGCTCGGTGTGTCAGTAAGTGGCCTTTTCCGGGTATCGACTTCAGAATTACGTGATCGCTCCGGAAGCAGACCGGGTGATTTCAGTTCCACCCGGGGTTGCGCGTGAATTATTGCCTTCGCCGGTAATTGGCTGTTGCCAACGACCGTGATGACAGCTAGAAGCTGATCAATTGGCCCCAGGTCGCGGCTGTTTCTGCCACAAGTTAAAAGTGCGGTATCGTCTACTCTAATCATTATTCAGAAGATATAGAACTAATAATGTTAATTAATTCACGTATACGTTGATATTTGGAATTTCTATTACGAAATCTTTACACGGAAGCGGATGAGTGATAAATAAAGGCCACACCGTGCACGGGTGGCGCGTCCGTTGGCTCATCCTTCCGGCCTGATGCAGGCTACGGTTTCCGACCCAATACACGGATGGTGGGAGCGTCTCGATTTGAGACGACACCCACCACAGAGGTACAGCGTGCAAGGCATGCGAGGAGGAAACAGATGCGAGTCATTTTGTTGAAATCTTTCAAACTGTCGATATTCGCCATTATGCTGATTGTCATGGTGTTGTTCGCGGTTACAGCCGATACGGCCCCGGCAACGGCGGCTGTTGGAGGACCAGTGTTCCTGAGCGGTGATGATGCCGACGATTACGGTCACTGTTCTGGCGCTACCGCTTGCGGTGGGCTGTACGCCAACATTCTGGAGTTTGCTGTGCAGAACTCTGGTGCGCCCGGAACCCTGGGCGATATCGTGGCGATCGGCCCTTCTGGTCAGGCCCTTACGGCTTTGAACAATTGGAACGGAGCTACTACCAGTGGTCCTTATTCGATAACTGTTCTTGCCACTACCGCCCAGATTGCGGCCGTGAATTTTAGCGACTATAAGTTGTTGTATATTCCGTCAGATTTCAACACTTCTGGTGGGATAAGTTCGACACTTCTGGCAGCGTTAAACCTGCGTCAGTCTTCGATCCAGAGTTTTGTGAACATATCTGGCGGTGGGCTGGTTGCTCTGACGGAAGGTGCGTCGGGTGCGAATGCTTACGGTTGGCTCCCGATTCCACTGACAACTTCGCCCGCGAGCCACACCACTCATCCAATTACTCCAACGGCAGCTCTGATTACGTTGTCCCCCAGCACCACTACGGCCAACCTAACCCATTGCTGTCTCCACAATACCTTTACCGGTCCGGTAGGTTTCTCTGGGCTTGAGGTGCTGGCGTTCCACAACCATGGAGGTTCCAGCGGGTATGAGCACGGGACAGACGAAGCGGTGATTCTTGGAGGGGCGCAGGTCGTCATCCAGGGCAACATTAGTTTGACACCAGCTAATGACACCAACGACGTTGGCGATGCTCACACCGTGACTGCGACGGTGCTGGATGGCAGTCCGGCAGTTCCATCAGTCGGAACGCTGGTCTCGTTCTCTATCACTGGTCCAAATGCCGGTGCGCCTGGCACATGTAGTGTCAATCCGGGTTGCACCACCGATGCCAATGGTCAGGTCAGTTTTACGTACACCGGTACGGTGGCTGGTTCGGACGTGATTACGGCCAGTTTTGTTGACCAGGCTGGAGATACCCAAGCCGCTGTGGCGGGCAAACTGTGGGTAGCAGCTGACACCGAACCACCGACTACCGTTAAGACGTTCACTTTGGCGACCAGTGGCATGTGGAACAACGGGCCGGTTGTGCTCGAATTCAATGCCACTGACACCGGATCTCCGGCGAGCGGCGTGAAAGAGATCCATGTGGAAATTGACGATGGCACGACTGTGACACCGTACGTGTTTACAGGCAATTACGGCACGATTACGCTCACTGCTGATGGTCATTACACCGTTACGTTCTGGGCGGTCGACAATGCAGGCAATGTAGAAAGAAGTCAGACCCAGATGCACTGGATCGACTCGACACCGCCTGAAGTGTCGTGCAACGAGACGACAAACCCATCTGGGAAGAACGTTCCGAAGGCAGGTAAAGACGCCGGTAAGAGCGGTCAGAACCCTGATGGCTTCTACGTTCTCGGAGTCTGGGACGCTCTTTCGGGAGCGGATGAAGTGTGGCTAGAGGACGACGCCAGCCCTGCTTCGTTCGGGCCTTACCCAACCGGCACGGTGATTAAGCTCACGCAGGCCCCCGGGGTAACTCCCAACGAGAAGCCCGGTGCGGGTGTAGTCGACTGGAAGATTCAGATCAATGGCGATGGCGTGGCGACGGCGACTGACGCAGCGGGTAACACTGCTACTGCAGTCTGTCTTGTTCCACGACCACCAAAGTAGGTCAGAGAACTTCGAGCTAAAAATAAAAGGCCCGACGGGAATTCCCGCCGGGCCTTTTTACGTTAATTACCGGGAGTGCCGCCCGTTACCGTTGGGTGAAGCACCGGCTCCACGGCTGCCAGCAGAGGCTTTGTGTGATTGAGCAGCCCCTGCGCGATCTGTGGGATAAATACATGCGCGATTCGGGGTCGTCTTGGGCTCGGACGCTCGGAAGCTTAATAGGTAGATAAGAAGTGGCGATTCGTATAGCAAAAAATATCTCGGTCACCTCGGGCTATCCGCAGCGTCAAGACCCCTGGAAAGCGCGGCTCCAGCCGGGCAGCATGTGCCATCGTGGCTGTGGGCGAACGAGCTTGAAGTTGCGTTTACGATTCGAACCAGAAGCAGCATGATAGGCACTTCGACCAGCACCCCTACAACCGTCACAAGCGCTGCGCCGGAATTCAGGCCGAAAATCGAAATTGCAGCTGCGACCGCGAGTTCAAAAAAGTTCGAGGCTCCGATCAACGCAGCCGGTGCGGCTATGTCGTGGCTGAGGCCCCACAGTTTTGCGACCGCGTAAGCGATTGCGAAAACCACAAACGTTTGTATGACCAGCGGTACTGCTATCAGCCCGATGTGGGCAGGGTTTTCCAGAATGGTTTTCCCCTGGAACGAAAACAGCAAAACAAGCGTCAGGAGCAGCCCGATGATGGTGATCGGCCCGAGACGTGGCAGGAACGTTTTTTCGAGCCATTCACTGCCCTTCGTGTGTAACAGCCAGATGCGAGTGGCATAACCTGCTGCCAGCGGTACAACGACATATAGCGCCACCGACAGGAACACAGTGTCGTACGGCACCGCGATATTTCCGATACCCAGCAGCAGAATCACGATCGGTGCGTAAGCGAAGAGCAGCACAAGATCGTTCACTGTCACCTGAACCAGCGTGTAGCTGGCGTTTCCTCTGGTCAGGTAACTCCACACGAACACCATTGCGGTGCATGGCGCGGCTCCGAGCAGAATCGCCCCGGCGACGTATTCAGAACCCAGATCGCCGTCGATCCAAGGAGCGAACACCACTTTCAGGAAAAACCATGCGATTACGAACATGGTGAATGGTTTGACGAGCCAGTTGATGACGAGGGTGAGTGCAAGCCCACGTGGTCGCCTGCGCACGGCCATCACGCTGGAGAAATCTATCCGCACCATCATCGGGTAGATCATGAACCAGACGAGTACTGCGACGGGGATTGAGACCTGGCTGAGTGTGAAGCGACTGAGTGTTTCGGGGAAGGCCGGCCACCACTGCCCGAGGGCGACTCCCGCTACGATGCAGAGCGCTACCCACAGCGTCAGGTATCTTCCGAAGATTCCGAGTTGCAATTAAGTTGGCTCCGGGCGCGTTCGAGGTTTTGTTTCACTGCCAAAGCGGTGTCGTAACCGAGGTGCGCTGTGGTGATGGTCACGAAGTTCCAGGCACGCGTGTGGGCGAATGCACTTTAGCAACATACATTTCGCCCGGTGTTTGGGTTAGTGCTGTGGGCGGAGCTTTCGTTGCCGCGCGGCCCGCTGGGGAGGGGAGTGGGTACGACTCCGAATAGTTTCCGGATACTACCCGGCCCCGCGTTCCAAGCCGAACTGTGCAATCATGCCCAGACTTCAGTTGGTCGTAAATCTGAGTTAACCAGTGATTACGCTATCGGGGGAAGGTCGCCATGATCTCGTTGACTGTCACAAATGGTTTCAAAACTGATGAAGCCTACATTTACCTGCACCGGGAGGAATATGGCGATGGTGGCGAACACTTCCACTGTGACCCATCTATTTTTCCTGAGTGGATTCTATTGGATTTCGATTCAGAAGGGAGGCTCTTCGGTGTTGAGCATTTGGCTGCTCAAAATCATCTTCCTGAGGAATTGCTGGCAAAGTCGGCCAATGATGGTTACAAGAGACAGGTTCAAGTCGAAGTCATTTACGACCGAAACTCCGGCATTGCTACATTTTGGCTTACTCGATCAGTTAATCGTGATCAAGTAGTAAAGTTGAGATGCAAGTTCATGTGTCATGACACACGAGTTGACCTGATTTTGGATGCTGAACGAGTGCTGGTGGGGTTCGAAGTGCCGGATGCCAGTTCAAGACTGCCAGCAAAGTTGTTTGCTGAGGTCGTTTCAGTCACCCAGACCCCCAACGAACCAAATTGATGCGGTGCGTTCGTGTTGGCGGTGCGCC